>JBGAGP010000045.1:0-30421 GCA_044226685.1 Dongiaceae bacterium | reverse complement strand
ACCGTGTCGTCGATGGTGCATGTCTATTCCATCGGCTACATGAGCCACGACCATTCCAAGCCGCGCTTCATGGCCTATCTCAGCCTGTTCACCTTCTGCATGCTGATGCTGGTGACGGCCGACAACTTCATGCAGATGTTCTTCGGCTGGGAGGGTGTGGGCCTCTGCTCCTACCTGCTGATCGGCTTCTGGTTCCATCGGCCGAGTGCCAATGCCGCCGCCATCAAGGCCTTCCTGGTCAACCGCGTCGGCGATTTCGGCTTCGCCCTCGGCATCATGGGCGTGTTCCTGGTCTTCGGCACCGTCGATTTCAACAGCGTCTTCGCCGCCACGCCGAACGCGGTTGGCCACAGCTTCCATTTCCTCGGCGCCGATGTCGACATCCTGACCACGCTGTGCCTGCTGCTGTTCGTGGGCGCGATGGGCAAGTCGGCCCAGCTTGGCCTGCACACCTGGCTGCCGGACGCGATGGAAGGCCCGACGCCGGTCTCCGCCCTGATCCACGCCGCCACCATGGTGACGGCGGGCGTGTTCATGGTCTGCCGCCTGTCGCCGATGTTCGAATATGCACCCGACGCCAAGATGGTCGTCACCCTGGTCGGCGCCTGCACCGCCTTCTTCGCCGCCACGATCGGCCTGGTGCAGAACGACATCAAGCGCGTGATCGCCTATTCGACCTGCAGCCAGCTCGGCTACATGTTCTTCGCCGCCGGCGTCGGCGCCTATGGCGCGGCGATGTTCCACCTCTTCACCCACGCCTTCTTCAAGGCGCTGCTGTTCCTCTGCGCCGGCTCGGTCATCCACGCCATGTCGGACGAGCAGGACATGCGCCGGATGGGCGGCATCTGGAAGCTGATCAAGTGGACCTACGTGCTGATGTGGATCGGCAGCCTGGCGCTGGCCGGCATCCCGTTCTTCGCCGGCTACTATTCCAAGGACATCATCCTCGAATCCGCCTTCGCCGCGCATACCGGCGCCGGCACCTTCGCCTTCTGGATCGGCATCGGCGCCGCGCTGATGACGGCGTTCTATTCCTGGCGCCTGCTGCTGATGACCTTCCACGGCGAGACCCGCGCCGATCACGAGACCTATCACCACGTCCACGAGAGCCCGTGGGTGATGCTGGTGCCGCTGATCGTGCTGGCCATCGGCGCGCTGTTCTCAGGCTATCTCGGCTACGAGTATTTCGTCGGCGAGAAGTTCCCCGAGTTCTGGGGCGCCTCGCTGTTCTTCGGCCCGGGGAACGAGGTGCCGCACCACGCCCACGAGGTCGAAACCTGGACCAAGCTGGCGCCGCTCGAAGTCGGCATCGTCGGCATCGCGCTTGCCTACCTGCTCTACATGTTCCGCACCGATCTGCCGGGCAAGATCGCCGGCGCCATGGGCGGCCTGTACCGCTTCCTGCTCAACAAGTGGTATTTCGACGAGCTCTATGAGGCGATCTTCGTGCGCCCGCCAAGGCGCTCGGTTTCGGCCTGTGGAAGGGCGGCGACGGCAAGATCATCGACGGCCTCGGCCCGGACGGCATCGCGGCCCTGTCGCAGGAGGTCGCGCGCCGGGCGGCGCGGCTGCAATCCGGCTACGTCTATCACTACGCCTTCGCCATGCTGATCGGCGTCGTCCTGCTGGTCACCTGGTACTGTTCGGCAGCGGTTGGTGAGTTCCGAGATGCACACGATCCCCAACCTCCTGTCGATCATCACCTTCCTGCCGCTGGTGGGCGCCTTCGTCATCGCCATCATCCGCGGCGACGACGCCAACGTGGCGCGCAACGCCCGCTGGGTGGCGCTGTGGACCACCTCGATCGTCTTCCTGCTGTCGCTGCTGCTGTGGTTCGGCTTCGACCGCGCCAATCCCGGCTTCCAGTACGAGGAGCGGGCGGAGTGGATCCCGGTCCTCAACATCGCCTACCGCATGGGCGTCGACGGCATCTCCATGCCCTTCGTCCTGCTTTCCACCCTGCTGACGCCGATCTGCATCCTGGCCAGCTGGGAGGCGATCGAGGTGCGGGTCAAGGAATACATGATCGCCTTCCTGGCGCTCGAGACCCTGATGATCGGTACCTTCTGCGCCCTGGATTTCGTCGCCTTCTACGTCTTCTTCGAGGGCGTGCTGATCCCGATGTTCATCATCATCGGCATCTGGGGCGGCCCGCGCCGGGTCTACTCCGCCTTCAAGTTCTTCCTGTTCACGCTGCTGGGCTCGGTGCTGATGCTGGTCGCGATCCTGACCATGTACAACATCGCCGGCACCACCGACATCCCGACCCTGATGACGCAGCGTTTCGATCCGCACCTGCAGATCTGGCTCTGGCTTGCCCTGTTTGCGTCCTTCGCGGTGAAGGTCCCGATGTGGCCGGTGCACACCTGGTTGCCCGACGCCCACGTGGAAGCGCCGACGGCGGGCTCGGTGATCCTGGCCGGTGTGCTGCTGAAGATGGGCGGGTACGGCTTCCTGCGCTTCTCCATTCCGATGCTGCCCGAGGCTTCGACGACCTTGGCGCCGCTGGTCTTCGCGCTGAGTGTCGTGGCGGTCATCTACACCTCGCTGGTGGCCCTGGCGCAGACCGACATGAAGAAGCTGATCGCCTATTCCTCGGTTGCCCACATGGGCTTTGTGACCGCCGGCACCTTCACCTTCAACCGGCAGGGCGTCGAGGGCGCGATCTTCCAGATGCTGAGCCACGGCATCGTCTCCGGCGCGCTCTTCCTTTGCGTCGGCGTGGTCTACGACCGGTTGCACAGCCGCGAGATCGCCCGCTATGGCGGCCTGGTCAACAACATGCCGCGCTACGCCTTTGCCTTCATGATCTTCACCATGGCCTCGGTCGGCCTGCCGGGCACCAGCGGCTTCATCGGCGAGTTCCTGGTCATGGCCGGTGCCTTCCAGGCCAGCACCTGGCTGGCGCTGTTCATCACCACCGGCATCATCCTGGGTGCGGCCTACATGCTCTGGCTCTATCGCCGCGTCATCTTCGGCAAGCTGGAGAAGGAGGACGTGAAGGGCATGCTCGACCTCAGCCCGCGCGAGGTGGCGCTGTTCGTGCCGCTGATCCTGATCGTGCTGTGGATGGGCATCTATCCGGCGAGCTTCACCTCGATCAGCGGTCCGGCGGTCGAGCAGCTCTTGGCCAATTATCACGTCGCCACCGGCACGCAGCCGGCCCCCGCCCTGATCGGCCCGGCCGCCGCCGCGCCGGCGATGGAAGCGCCGGCGGCCGAAGAACCGGCGGAAACGACCGAGCCGGCGGCGGAGGGGCAGTAACATGGACATGAATGCCAGCCTGGCGCTGCCGGAAATCTGGGTCGCGATCGCGGCCATGGTCCTGTTGCTGGCCGGCGCCTTCCTCGGCGACCGCGCCATGCGGCCGATCGGCCTGCTGGCGATGGGCTCGATGGTCGTCGCGGTGATCCTGGTGTTGAGCCGCGACGTTTCGGCCGGACCGCAATTCGCCTTCGGCGGCCACTTCGTCGTCGACGGCTTCGCCACCTTCAGCAAGGTGCTGACCCTGATCGCGGCCTTCGTGGCGATCTGGATGTCCTTCGCCTATGCGGAGCGGGAAGGGATGGCGCGGTTCGAGCTGCCGATCCTGATGCTGCTCGCCACCCTCGGCATGATGATGATGATCTCGGCCAACGACCTCATCTCGCTCTATGTCGGGCTGGAGCTGCAAAGCCTGGCGCTCTATGTGACCGCCGCGATCCGCCGCGACACCGTGAAGTCGACCGAGGCCGGCCTCAAGTATTTCGTCCTCGGCGCCTTGTCCTCGGGCATGCTGCTTTACGGCGCCTCGATGATCTATGGCTTCGTCGGCACGGTCAGCTTCACCGGTCTGGCGCAAGCCTTGAGCGGCGGCGTGCCGGACATCGGCGTCATCATCGGCCTGGTGTTCCTCTGCGCCGGGCTTGCCTTCAAGATTTCCGCCGTGCCGTTCCACATGTGGACCCCGGACGTCTATGAAGGCGCGCCGACGCCGATCACCGCCTTCTTCGCGGCGGCGCCCAAGGTGGCGGCCATCGCGCTGTTCACCCGCGTCCTGGTCGAGGCTTTCGGCGGCATCACGCCGCAATGGCAGCAGATCATTTTCGCCATCTCGCTCGCCTCCATGGCGCTCGGCGCCTTCGCCGCCCTGGTGCAGAAGAACATCAAGCGCCTGATGGCCTACAGCTCCATCGGCAATATCGGCTACGCCCTGGTCGGCCTTGCCGCCGGCACCCAGCAGGGCGTCAGCGGCCTGCTGTTCTACATGGCGATCTACGTGCCGATGACCCTCGGCGCCTTCGCCGTGATCCTGGCGATGCGCCAGAAGGGCCAAATGGTCGAAGAGATCAGCGATTTGGCAGGACTCGCCAAGAGCCAGCCCTGGCTGGCGCATATCTTCGCCGCCATCCTGTTCTCCATGGCCGGCATTCCGCCGCTGGCCGGTTTCTTCGGCAAGTGGATGGTGTTCGCCGCCGCGGTCAATTCCGGCCTGTTCGTGCTCGCCATCCTCGGCGTGCTGACCAGCGTGGTGTCGGCCTATTACTACGTGCGCATCGTCAAGGTGATGTATTTCGACGAGCCGGTCGGTGTCTTCGACCGCGTCGACGGCTCGCTGAAGCTGGTGCTGGCCGCGTCGCTCGCCGTAGTCGCCATCGGCATCCTGTTCATCAATCCGCTGCAGACCTCGACCGCGGTCGCCGCGGCCTCGCTCTTCGCGGGATGAGCCTGGCTTTCCGCGTCGAGGAAGTCGCCGAGATCGACAGCACCAACGATTCCTGCCGGCAACGCGCGCTGGCGGGCGAGGCTGCGGGCCTGGTGATCCGCGCCGATCTGCAGACCAGGGGCCGCGGCCGCCGCGGCCGGGACTGGATCTCGCCACCGGGCAATCTCTACACCTCGATCCTGCTGCGCCCGACGCGGCCGGCGGCCGAGATTGCCACGCTTGGCTTCGTCGCGGTGGTCGCGTTGGGCGACGCCATCGCGCCGCTGCTGCCGGCTGCCGTGGCGCTGCGCCACAAATGGCCGAACGATCTGCTGCTCGACGGCGGCAAGGTCAGCGGCATCCTGCTCGAGACCCAGGGCGCCGAGCCAGGGACCGCCGGCTTCGTGGTGCTCGGCATGGGCGTCAATATCGTCAGTCATCCGCCCGGCACGCCATATCCGGTGACCGACCTGCAGGTGGCGGGGGCGGCGTCGATCACGGCTGGCGCTCTGCTGGACCGTCTCCTGGCGGCCTTTGCCCCGCTCTACGAGGCCTGGGAAGCGCGGGGATTCGCGGCTATTGAGCCGCTGTGGCGCCGCCGCGCCGCTGGGCTCGGCGAGCCGATCGAGGTGCGCCTGCAAGACAACGCCCTGCGCGGGGTTTTTCGCGATCTCGACCGTGACGGCGCCCTGCGCCTGGCCTTGCCGGACGGAAGCGAAAGGCGGGTCTCGGCCGGTGATGTATACTTTCCCGCCACTTCATCTGGCCGGGGCCGGAGCTGACCATGCTGCTGACGATCAACGCCAACAATACCAACGTCAAATTCGCCGTCTGCAAGGACGGCCGGATGATCGCGGATTGGCGCCTCAGGACCGATGCGCAACGCACCGCCGACCAGTATGTGGTCTGGCTGCACCAACTGATGCAGATGGCGGGCATGTCCCTCGACCAGATCGAGGGCGCCATCATTGCCACCGTGGTGCCGCAGAGCCTGTTCCATCTGACCATGCTGTGCGAGAAGCACCTGAAGACGACGCCGCTGGTGGTCGGCGATCCGGCGGTCAAGCTCGGCATCAAGGTGCTGCTCGACAAGCCGGCGGAGGTCGGCGCCGACCGTCTGGCCAACGCCATCGGCGGCCATATCGAATACAAGAAGCCGCTGGTGGTGGTGGATTTCGGCACCGCGACCACCTTCGACGTGGTGGACGGCGAAGGCAACTATGCCGGCGGGTCGATCGCGCCCGGCATCAACCTCAGCCTCGATGCGCTCCACAATGCCACCGCCAAGCTGCCGCGCATCGCGGTGGAGCGGCCGGCCCGGGCGATCGGCAAGGACACCCTGGGCGCCATGCAATCGGGGATCTTCTTCGGCTATGTCGGCCTGGTCGAGGGCATCGTTGCGCGCATCAACGCGGAATTCAAAGCCGAGCATCACGCGGACCTGGAGGTGGTCGCCACCGGCGGCCTGGCCCCGCTGTTCCACGGCGCCACGCCGGTGCTGCGCCACCTGGACCAGGAGATCACCACGCGCGGCCTGATCGAGATCTACCGGCGCAATCGCGGTTGAACGAAAGATTTGATGACCGAATCCCTCACGCCGAAATCCGACGAACTGCTCTTCCTTGCCCTGGGCGGGGCGGGGGAGATTGGCATGAACCTCAATCTTTATGGCCATGCCGGCAAATGGCTGATGGTCGATTTGGGCGTCACCTTCGGCGACGACTCGACGCCAGGGATCGAGGTCATCATGCCCGATCCCGAATTCATCCGTGAACGCCGCGACGATCTGATCGCCCTGGTCCTGACCCACGCGCATGAGGACCATATCGGCGCGGTGCCATATCTGTGGTCGCAATTGCGCTGCCCGCTCTACGCCACGCCCTTCACCGCCTCGGTGCTGCGGCGCAAGCTGGAGGAGGCGGGGCTGCAGCACGAGGCGCCGATCACCCATATCCCGATGTCGGGCAAGGTGTCGCTCGGGCCCTTCGAGGTCGAGCTCATCACGCTCACCCATTCGATCCCGGAGCCGAATGCGGTGGTCATCCGCACCAAGCTCGGCGCCGTGCTGCATACCGGCGACTGGAAATTCGATCCCAATCCGCTGCTCGGACTCACCTCCGACGAGGCGGCCCTGCGCCGGCTGGGCGACGGCGGCGTGTTGGCCATGATCTGCGATTCCACCAATGTCTTCGTCGAGGGCACCTCGGGCTCCGAGGCGGATGTGCGCGAGTCCCTGCGCGAGCTGGTCGGCACGCTGGAGAACCGTATCGCGGTCGGCTGTTTCGCCAGCAACGTGGCGCGGCTGGGCACCATCGCCCAGGTCGCGGCGGAACATGGCCGGCAATGCGCGCTGGTCGGCCGCTCGCTCTGGCGCATGGTCGCCTCGGCGCAGGAGAACGGCTATCTGACAGACTTGCCCGAGTTCGTCGCCGAGCACGATGTCGGCTTTTTCCCGCGCGACAAGATCCTGATGATCTGCACTGGCAGCCAGGGCGAACCGCGTTCGGCGCTGGCCCGCATCGCCCGCAAGGAGCATCCGCATGTGACGCTGGAGCCTGGCGATGCGGTGGTGTTCTCCTCGCGCACCATCCCGGGCAACGAGAAATCCATCGCCCGCCTGCAGAACGATCTGGCTTTGCAGGGTATCGACGTCATCACCGACCGCGACGAGGACATCCACGTTTCCGGCCATCCGGCGCGCGACGAGTTGATCGAGATGTACCAGATGGTGCGGCCGCGCATCGCCATTCCGGTGCATGGCGAGGCCCGCCATATCAAGGAGCACGTGGCGCTGGCCAAGCAATGCCAGGTGCCGGAGGCGCTCGAGGCCGCCAACGGCACGGTGATCCGCCTGGCGCCCGGCCCGGCGGAGATTGTCGCCCAAGTGCCGTCCGGCCGCCTCGGCCTCGACGGCAAGAGCCTGATGCGCCTCGACGGCGACATGCTGCGCCATCGCCACCGGATGAGCTTCAACGGCCTGATCATGGTGTCGCTGGCGCTGAACGGCGAGGCCAGGCTGCTCGGCGCGCCGCAGGTGAGCCTGGAGGGCCTGCTCGACGGCGGCGAGGCGGCGGCGGAAGCCGTCGCCGAGATGTCGCGGGCGGTCGCCGAAGCGGTCGAAGGCATGAGCCGGGCGCAGCTGATGCTGACCGACGAGGTGGCGGAGACCGCCCGGTTGGCGGCCCGGCGCTGGTTCCACAAGGCCTATGACAAGAAGCCGGTGACCAAGGTCCACGTCATGCGCCTCTAGTCTTCCCGTGGGGCTGGCCGCTTGGGGATCGCCCGACCGTGATCGCGCCCGCCGGCGCCCTGTGCTAGGCTCCGTCCATGCTCAGACCAGTTCTCCTGGCCGGCTTGGCCATCGCGTTGACCGCCTCTCCGGCGGCGGCGGAAATCGCCGTCTCGCGCCAGGACTGCCAGCGTCTGGTCCGCCATCAGCCGGCCCCCGACGTGACCTACCAGCCGGGCGTCGACGTGCATGGCAATGCGGTGGCGCCGGCCGATCTCGGCGGCGGGCAGCAGATCGAACTGCCCGACGTCATCTACATCCCGATCGAGGTCCTGGTGCAGGACAAATACGGCATCCCGGCCAATTCGGTGCTCTACAACGCCCGCGCCCAGGTCGGCGTGGTCGAGGTACGCGGCAACCGGGTGTTCTACGAAGACCAGGAGCTGACCGACCCCGAGACCGCGGCCCTGGAAGCGGTCTGCCGCGACCGCCTGGGAATCCGCTAGGCGGGCCCGGAAAAGGCCGGAATCCGCCATTTCCCGCCCCTCGGCCGGTGGACAGGGCAGCGCCCTTTGCCTACATTCCGCCGGATTTGTCGTCCACAAAGCTCTCCACCTGAGAGGCCCAATGCGTTCGTCCCGCTACTTCCTGCCCACATTGCGCGAGAACCCCACCGAGGCGCAGATCGTCTCGCACCGCCTGATGCTGCGCGCCGGCATGATCCGCCAGGCCAGCGCCGGGATCTACTCCTGGCTGCCGATGGGCTTCCGGGTCTTGAAGAACATCGAGCGCATCGTGCGCGAGGAGCAGAACCGCGCCGGCGCCCAGGAAGTGCTGATGCCGACCATCCAGTCGGCCGACCTGTGGCGCGAATCCGGCCGCTACGAGGCCTATGGCAAGGAGATGCTGCGCATCACCGACCGCCACGAGCGCGAGATGCTCTACGGGCCCACCAACGAGGAGCAGATCACGCAGATATTCCGGGATGCGGTGAAGTCGTATCGCGGCGTGCCGCAGATGCTCTATCACATCCAGTGGAAGTTCCGCGACGAGGTGCGTCCGCGCTTCGGCGTGATGCGCGGCCGCGAATTCCTGATGAAGGACGCCTATTCCTTCGACATGGATTTCGAGGGGGCGAAGCGCGCCTACAACAAGTTCTTCGTCGCCTATCTGCGGACCTTCGCCCGCATGGGCATGCGCGTCATCCCGATGGAGGCCGACACCGGCCCGATCGGCGGCAACCTTAGCCATGAATTCATCCTGCTGGCCGATACCGGCGAGAGCCAGGTGTTCTGCGACCGCGATTTCCTCGAGTTCGACGTGCTGGGCAAGGACATCTCCTACGAGGATGCTGGCGCGGTGCAGGGCGTGGTCGATCACTTCACCTCGCTCTACGCCCGCACCGACGAGAAGCACGATGCCGGTCTGTTCGAGGGGCAGGTTCCCGAGGCGCGGCGCTATGTCGGCCGCGGCATCGAGGTCGGCCACATCTTCTATTTCGGCACCAAGTATTCCGAGCCGCTGAAGGCCATCGTCCAGGACAAGGATGGCAACCCGGTCACCGTCCACATGGGCTCCTACGGCATCGGCGTGTCGCGCATGCCCGCCGCCATCATCGAGGCCAGCCATGACGAGAACGGCATCATCTGGCCGGAGAGCGTGGCCCCGTTCAAGGTCGGCCTGATCAACCTCAAGGTCGGCGACGTCGCCTGCGACAAGCTCTGCGAGGACATCTACGCCAAGCTGCAGAACCGGGGCGTCGAGGTGCTCTATGACGACCGCGACGAGCGTGCCGGCGCCAAGTTCGCCGAGATGGACCTGATCGGCCTGCCCTGGCAGATGGTGGTCGGCCCGCGCGGCGCCGCCAAGGGCCAGGTCGAGCTGAAGAGCCGCAAGAGCGGCGAAAAGCTGGAGCTTAGCGTCGACGCGGCGTTCCAGCGGATCGGCGCATGATCTTTTCCGCCTTCGAGCGCCTCGTCGCCTTCCGCTACCTGCGCGCGCGGCGGGAGGAGGGCTTCGTCTCGGTCATCGCCGGGTTCTCGCTGCTTGGCATCGCGCTGGGCGTGGCGACGCTGATCGTCGTCATGTCGGTGATGAACGGCTTCCGCGCCGAGTTGCTGGGCCGCATCCTCGGCGTGCAAAGCCACATCACCGTCAGCTCGATGCAGGGGCCGCTGCCGAACTACCAGGAGATTGCCGACAAGCTGAAGGTTCTGCCGGGCGTCGAGAGCGTGTCGCCGATGATCGACGGCCAGGTCTTCGCTTCCGCCAACGGCACGGGTGTTGGCGCCTATATGCGCGGTTTCCGCCAGGAGGACCTGAAGAAGCGATCGCTGCTGGCCGACAGCGTCATCGATGGCAAGCTGGACGATTTCCAGGGCGAAGATGTCGCCATGGTCGGCGTCAAGATGGCGCAGAACCTTGGCCTGCATGTCGGCTCGGAGTTCAAGGCGATCTCGCCGCAGACCACGGCGACCATGGGCGGGACGCTGCCGCGCATCAAGGAATTCCGGGTCGTCGCCATCTTCGATGTCGGCATGTACGAATACGACAGCTCCTTCATCTACATCCCGCTCGAGGCGGCGCAGGTCTATTTCAAGCAACGCGGGGCGGTCAGCGATTTCGAGGTAATGGCGCAAAAGCTCGACCAGGTTGGCGATATCAAGGTCGAGCTCGCCAAGGCGCTCGGTCCCGGCTACCGGCTGTCGGACTGGCAGCTCGCCAATGCCAACCTGTTCGGCGCGATCGAGGTGGAGCGGAACGTGATGTTCCTGATCCTCACCCTCATCATCATCGTCGCCGCCTTCAACATCATCAGCGGCCAGATCATGCTGGTGAAGGAGAAGGGGCGGAACATCGCCATCATGCGCACCATGGGTGCCACGCGCGGATCCATCCTGCGCGTCTTCCTGCTCTCCGGCGCCAGCATCGGCATTGTCGGCACGATCCTGGGGTGCATTCTGGGGACCGCCTTCGCCAGCAACATCGAAACCATCCGGCGCTTCCTGGAAGGGCTGACCGGCGTGTCCCTGTTCAACGAGACGATCTATTTCCTCTCCCGCCTGCCGGCCATCGTCGAGCCGATGGAAGTCGCCCTCATCGTCGGCATGGCGCTGCTCCTGACCCTCGTCGCTTCGCTCTATCCGGCCTGGCGGGCCGCGCGCCTCGATCCGGTGGAGGCGCTGCGCTATGAGTAAGGTCGCGCTCGAGCTCAAGGGCGTCCAGCAGCGTTTCCGGCAGGCCGGCAACGGCTTCCTGGAAGTGATCCGCAACGCCGACCTCAAGCTGGAGCGTGGCGAGATGGTGGCCCTGGTCGGACCGTCTGGCTCCGGCAAGTCAACCTTGCTG
Organism: Dongiaceae bacterium; assembly: GCA_044226685.1. GTDB lineage: Bacteria > Pseudomonadota > Alphaproteobacteria > Dongiales > Dongiaceae > Dongia_A. Next base: position 19,160 of record JBGAGP010000045.1, on the reverse strand, counting down.
CATATCGCTGGGCTGCTGGAGCACCAGGCGGAAGGCGACGTCATCATCAACAAGACGGCCACGCGCGACCTGTCGGACGACAAGCGCACGGCATTGCGGCGCACCACGATGGGCTTCGTCTACCAGTACCATCATCTGCTGCCGGAGTTCTCGGCGCTGGAGAACGTGGTCCTGCCGCAGATGATCGCCGGGAAATCCCGGTCCGAGGCGCGGGTCCGGGCAACCGAGCTGCTGGAGCGGGTCGGGCTTGGCGAGCGTCTGGACCACCGCCCGGCGAAACTTTCGGGCGGCGAGCAGCAGCGCGTGGCGGTCGCCCGGGCGCTGGCCAACGCGCCGGCGATCGTCCTGGCGGACGAGCCGACTGGCAACCTCGATGTCCACACCGCTGACGGCGTCTTCGACATGCTGGCGCAGCTGGTGCGCGAGGACCGCGTCGCGGCCTTGATTGCCACCCACAACATGGAAATCGCCCGCCGCATGGATCGGGTAGTGACCATCCGTGATGGGGTGCTGGGCGCCGCCTAGAGCCCATTCCCGTCAGGCCGCCGGCGACACCAGGGCTGCGCATCGCGCACACCACGGATGAGCCGAAAATCGGCCTAACATGCTATCATCACTGCGCCATAACAATCCTGTCATGGACGGCCCTTACGGTTTGGGCGACCGCGGAGCCGTCCTGCGAGTCCTGGCAGCGACGGAGGGCGGTCTATTCCGCTTCGTCGCCCATTCGCTGAGGAGCCCAACATGACGCATCCCATTCAAACGTCCCGCCGCAATGCCTTGAAAATGCTGGGAGGCGCGCCGCTGCTTCCCCTGGCTGCCTCGGCCGCGGGAGGTGCGTCCTTCCTGTTTCGCGCCGGCCCCGCGTTTGCGACGCCGGCGGTGACCTCCGCCAGCTTCGTTTCCATGGCGGCGCCGACCCTGGACAATGCCGCGGCGATGGCCACGACTTCCGTCGGCTCGAGCCTGTCGGTCACCTTCAGCGACGGCACCCAGCAGAATTATGCGCTGAGCTATGAGCCGTTCTTCGTGACCGGCGCCGAGGTTCCCGACGGTAAGGGCGGCACGCTGATCGCCGGCGGCTACTACGACATCAACGGCAAGCCGATCCTGGACGACTCCTCGTCCGAGGCGCAGAAGCCGCAATTCTTCTCCGATTGCCCCGACGGCTTCAGCCTGCTGAAGCCGGAGAACGCCAGCGTCGAGGGCGTGCAGGGCAACGCGCTCTTTGCCGTCGTGCAGTTCGAATACACCAGCCTCAATGCCGCGGGCGGCAAGATGTACGGCCTGCTGCCGTCGCCGATTGCCGTGCTGACGTTGGACCAGGACAAGAGCTCCGGCCGGTTGAAGCTGGTGAAGTATTCGCCGGTCGACAACACGCATCTGTCGAGCGAGGAATACGAGCCGGATGCGACGGTGGCCGAGAACAAGCAGCTGGCTGGCTTCAGCCAGAACCTGTTCGGCGACCCGGCCAAGGCCAATCCCTATCACTACGGCCACCTGCCCGAGGTGACAGTCAACCCGGACGGCACCGGCAGCGTGACCAAGCACTATTGCCTGGGCCGCATCTCGCACGAACTGGTGCAGGTGATGCCGGACGAGCGCACGGTACTGATGGGCGACGACGCCACCAATGGCGGCCTGTTCATGTTCGTGGCCGACAAGGCGCGCGACCTGTCCAGCGGCACGCTCTATGTCGCCAAATGGAACCAAAAGACCAAGGAGAACGGCGGGTCGGCCGATCTCGGCTGGATCAAGCTCGGCCATGCGACGAGCGACCAGGTCAAGGCCCTGGCCGACAGCCTGAAGGCCGCGGATATCCTCGATGTGAAGACCGAGGACCCGAAGGACCCCAGCTATGTGCAGATTCCCTACAGCGGCAAGCCGAACTGGGTGAAGTTCAGCCCGGGCCAGGAGCTGGCGGCGGCCTTCCTCGAGACCCATCGCTACGCGGCGGTCAAGGGCGGCAGCCTCGGCTTCACCAAGATGGAGGGGACCTCCGTCAACGCGAAGGACAAGGTGGCCTATTCCGTCATCAGCTACATCAAGAAGGAAATGAAGAACGGTTCCGGCGGCATCTCGGTCGACGGGCCGAACGCCGGCGCGATCTACGCATTGAACATGAAGGGTGGCCAGGCGGACGATACGGGTGCCGCGATCGACAGCGAGTGGGTTCCCGTCGACATGGCGGCGGTCCCGGCACTGGTCGGCCAGGATCTCGATACGCCGGACGAGATGGGCAATCTCGCCGCGATCGACAAGCTCGGCAACCCGGACAACATCAAGTTCTCCGAGCGCCTGCGCACGCTGTTCATCGGCGAGGACAGCGGCACCCACGTCAACAACTACCTGTGGGCCTTCAACGTCGATACGCGGCAGCTCTCGCGCCTGCTGTCGACGCCGTCGGGTGCGGAATCGACCGGCCTGCACGCGGTCGACGACGCCAACGGCTTCACCTACATCATGAGCAATTTCCAGCATGCCGGCGACTGGGAGCTGGAGAAGGACGCTTCCGGCAACGTCACCGGCGGCCTGCATGTGAAGGTCTACGAAAAGCTCACGCCGCTGATCAAGGCCAACTATGCCGATGCGCGCGGCAAGCTCGGCGGCGCGGTCGGCTACCTGTCCGGCATGCCGGCGGCCTCCTAGGTCTACTTCGCGGCCGGGCGCCGCGGAGCGAGTTCCCCCGGAGGATTGCCGTCTCGGCTGGAGCCGGCATTCCCCCTGTTCACTGGCCCCTCGCTCCACGGGCGAGGGGCCGTTTCTTTGTCCGGATTCTCCGTCGCGTTATCCACAGGCGCTGTCACGGGAGCTTCACGCCGGCGTCACGGCGGGAGTCGAGCCGGGCGGCCACCATCGCCTTGGATATAACCGTTTCTGGAATCGAGGGGAGAAGCATGTCGCATTCCAATGCGTCGTCGAAGAGCTATTCGGAATTGGTGCAGCTGCGGATGAGCCGCCGCACGGCGCTGCTCGGTCTTGCGAGCGCAGCCACTTTGGCCGCGACGGCCGGGTTGCCGCGCGTCGGCCGGGCCGCGCCGGCGACCTCGCTGAAATTCGAAGAACTCAAGAAGATCTACGACCAGACGCATCACGTGGCGCCGGGCTATGAGGCGAAGGTCCTGATCCGCTGGGGCGATCCGCTGGTGGGTGGCGCCGACTTCGATCCGGCCGCTATCACGGCCGACCGCCAATCCAAGCAGTTCGGCTACAACTGCGATTTCGTCGGCTACATGCCGTTGCCCTTCGGCTCCGGCAGCAGCGAACATGGGCTCCTTTGCGTGAACAACGAATATCCCGACCCGCACATCATGTGGCCGGGGATGACCGAGGACGACGCCGCGACCAAGGCGAGCGAGGATCAGGTCCGCGCCATGCTGGCGGCCTGGGGCCACAGCATCGTCGAAATCAAGAAAGAGAACGGCGCCTGGTCCTATGTCCAGGACAGCCAATACAACCGCCGCATCAACGGTTACACCGAGATCCGGATCTCCGGCCCGGCTGCCGGTCATGCGTTGCTGAAGACCTCGGCCGATCCCAGCGGCACCAAGGTCATGGGCACCGGCTACAACTGCGCCGGCGGCACCACGCCCTGGGGCACGGTGCTGACCTGCGAGGAGGGGCTCTCCGACACCTTCGGCGGCGACCCGGCGAAGGCGGCCAATGCGGCGCTGCTGGAGCGCTACGGCTATGACGGCTCGGACTACTACGGCTTCGCCCGGGTGGAGGCGCGCCTGCAGCTCGACAAGGAGCCGAATGAGCCCAACCGTTTCGACTGGGTGGTCGAGATCGACCCCTATGAGCCGGGTGCAGCACCCGTGAAGCGCACCGCCCTCGGCCGGCTCGGCCACGAAGGCGCCACCCCCATCGTCAACAAGGACGGTCGCGTGGTCGTCTACATGGGCGACGACGACTACTTCGAATACATCTACCGCTTCGTCACCAAGGGCACCTTCAACCCGAACGACCGCGCCGCCAACAAGGATCTGCTGGACGAGGGCGAATTGTCGGTGGCGAAGCTGGCCGACGACGGGACGCTCACCTGGCTGCCGCTGGTGCATGGCCAGAACGGCCTGACGGCCGAGAACGGCTTCGCCGACCAGGGCGAGTTGCTGATCAAGGCGCGCCTCGCCGCCGATCTGCTCGGCGCCACGCCGATGGACCGCCCGGAGGACATCGAGGCGAACCCGATCAACGGCCGCGTCTATGCGGTCATGACCAAGAACAAGAAGCGCAAGGCCGACCAAATCGACGCTGCCAATCCGCGCGCCGAGAACCTCTACGGCCACATCCTGGAATTGACGCCTCCGGGCAGCGGCAAGGACGTGGATCACGCCGCGGCCTCGTTCAAGTGGGACGTGTTCCTGCTGGCCGGCGATCCGGCGAAGCCGGAGCAGGGCGCCAAATACAACCCGCACATCACCGCCGACGGCTGGTTCGCGGCCCCGGACAACATCGCTTTCGATCCCTCGGGCCGGCTGTGGATCGCCACCGACGGCGCCACGGATTTCGACATCGCCGACGGCCTCTACGCCACCGACACCGACGGCGACGGCCGGGCGCTGACCCGCTTCTTCTTCTCGTGCCCCACGGGCGCCGAGATGTGCGGCCCGTGCTTCACGCCGGACGGCAAGACGCTGTTCGTCTCCGTGCAGCATCCGGCGGAGGATTCCGAGACGCTGGACAAGGCGACGACGCGCTGGCCGGATTTCGCCGACAACCTGCCGCCCCGCCCGTCGGTGGTGGCGATCACCCACAAGGACGGGCTGGACATCGGTTCCTGACCGTCACCTGAAGCTTCCTGTCGTGCCTCAGCCTGGCCCGCCGCTCTCCCGAGCGGCGGGCACTTCTTTTCTAGCGCCGCGATCCGGGGCCAAGACCTCGATCGCGGAATGCCAGGCGACAATGGGTGGTCCAGCCCTATACCCTAAGAGACGAGAACTTCGCTCATCTCTCAGGACCATCAAGCAATGCCCGCTTCGCCTACCTTTCTCGGCTTTCCTGATCGCCTCGCGGATGGCCGCGCGCCCCGTGCGGTGATCTTCGGGGCCGGCCATGGCAGCACCTATCCCGGCAAGGACAGCAGCGGTCACGCCTTGGCCGCCGCCGCCATCCGAGCCGCGAGTCAGGAGGACGCCCCGCTCGTCGCGCATTGGGACTTCGATCTCGGCGGTCCGCTCTTCGACGACAAGCCGATCTGTTGCATCGACGCCGGCGACATCCAGACTATCCTGCACGACAATGCCGGCAATCGGTCGCGGATCGAGGCGAAGACGCGCGAGATCCTGACGATGCCGGCGGTACCGATCCTGCTCGGCGGAGATGATTCCGTGCCCATTCCTTTTCTCGCGGGCTTCGCGGATCACGGGCCGGTCTGGGTGCTGCAGGTCGACGCCCATATCGACTGGCGCGACGAGTTGCATGGCGAACGCTATGGCTATTCCAACCCGATGCGCCGGGTGAGCGAGATGCCACATGTCGCAGGCATGGTGCAGGTCGGCCTCCGCGGCGTCGGCAGCGCGCGCGTCACCGAAATCGAAGCGGCAAGGCGCTATGGCAGCCACTTCGTGACCGCCCGCGAGATCCATGCCCGAGGTGTCGAGGCCGCGCTCAGGTATATTCCGGAAGGCGCGCGGGTTGTCGTCACCCTTGATTGCGACGGTATCGATCCCGGCATCATGCCGGGCGTGGCGGCGCGCAGCCCCGGCGGCCTGACTTACACGCAAGCGATTGACTTGATCGCGGGTTTAGGTAGCAAGGCCGCAATCGCGGGATTCGACCTTGTCGAACTCTATCCTCCCGCCGACATCGACGGTTTGTCGGCCCTGACTGCCGCGCGTCTGCTGGTCAATGCGATCGGTGCCATCGTCCGTCAGGCCTGATATCCGTTTTGGGTTTCGCCGGCGAATAGCAGCCACTAAACTGCCCGGACACGACTCACCGGACCACCATGCCCTACGCCGATTTCGTCCATCTGCGCGTCCATTCCGCTTATTCGCTGTCGGAAGGCGCCATCAAGAACAAGCAGCTGGTGGAGCTGGCGAAGCGGCAGCAGATGCCGGCCGTGGCTGTCACCGACACCGGCAATCTGTTCGGAGCGATGGAATTTTCCAGCCTGGCCAAGGATTCGGGGATCCAGCCGATCATCGGCTGCCAATTGGCGGTCACCCGGTCGGAAGAGGTGGAGATGGGCGCCGTCCGCCCGCCGCCGGATCAGCTGGTCCTGCTGGTGCAGAACGAGGCCGGCTATCGCAATCTGATGAAGCTCTCCAGCCTCGCTTTCCTGGAGACCGAGCCGGGCTTGCAGGCGCAGGTATCGCTGGCGGTGGTGGCGCAGTATTCCGCCGGCTTGATTGCCTTGTCCGGCGGCGTGGCGGGCGAGATCGGCCGGCATCTGGTCGAGAACCGACCGGAGGCCGCACGGATTGCCCTGGACCGGCTGCGCAAGATCTTTCCGGGCCGGCTGTATATGGAGATCCAGCGCCACGGCCTGCCGGCCGAGCAGCAGATCGAGCCCGGCCTGATCGACCTGGCCTACGCGACCGACGTGCCGCTGGTCGCCACCAACGACGTCTATTTCAGCGACGAGGGCATGTACGCGGCCCACGATGCGCTGTTGTGCATCGCCCAGGGCTCCTATGTCGACAATTCCGACCGGCGGCGGGTGACCCAGGAGCACCGCTTCAAATCGGCGCGCGAGATGCGCGACCTGTTCCGCGATCTGCCTGAGGCGGTCGACAACACGCTCGTCATCGCCCGGCGCTGCGCCTACATGCCGCCCGCGCGGCGGCCGATCCTGCCGGCCTTCGCCGAGGGCGGCAACGAGGCCGACGTGCTGCGCGAACAGGCCCGCGCCGGGCTGGAATTGCGCTTCAAGGCGCTTGGCATCGAAGGCGAGGCGCAGAAACCTTATCGCGATCGCCTGGAATTCGAGCTCGGCGTCATCAACCAGATGGGCTTTCCCGGCTATTTCCTGATCGTCGCCGACTTCATCCAGTGGGCGAAGCAGCACGGCATCCCGGTCGGGCCGGGCCGCGGTTCCGGCGCCGGCTCGGTGGTCGCCTGGTCGCTGACCATCACCGATCTCGATCCCTTGCGGTGGAACCTGCTGTTCGAGCGCTTCCTCAATCCGGAACGCGTGTCGATGCCTGACTTCGACATCGATTTCTGCCAGGACCGCCGCGACGAGGTGCTGCATTACGTGCAGGCGCGCTACGGCCGCAACCGCGTGGCGCAGATCATCACCTTCGGTAAATTGCAGGCGCGCGCAGCGCTGCGCGACGTCGGTCGCGTGCTCCAGATGCCCTACGGCCAGGTCGACCGCCTGACCAAGATGGTCCCGAACAATCCGGCCAATCCGGTGACGTTGAAGGACGCCATCGCCGGCGAGCCAATGCTGCAGCAGGCGCGGGAGGAGGACCCGGCCGTCCGCCGCATGCTGGAAATCGCCATCAAGCTGGAAGGTCTCTACCGCCACGCCTCGACCCACGCGGCGGGTGTCGTCATCGGTGACCGGCCGCTGGACGAGCTGGTGCCGCTCTACCGCGATCCGCGCTCCGACATGCTGGTCACCCAGTTCAACATGAAGGACGTGGAGAAGGCCGGCCTCGTCAAGTTCGACTTCCTCGGCCTCAAGACCCTCACCGTGCTGGCGACGGCGGTCGAGCACATCAGGAAGTCGCAGAACCGGGACATCGACCTCGCGCATCTGCCGCTGGACGACAAGAAGACCTACGACATGCTGGCGCGGGCCGATGCGACCGGGGTGTTCCAGCTGGAAAGCTCCGGCATGCGCGACGTGCTGAAGAAACTGAAGCCCGACCGCTTCGAGGACATCATCGCCGTGGTGGCGCTCTACCGCCCCGGCCCGATGGACAACATCCCGCGCTACATCAATTGCAAGCACGGCAAGGAAGAGCCGGATTACCTGCACCCCTCGCTCGAAGGCATCCTGAAGGAGACCTTCGGCATCATGATCTACCAGGAGCAGGTGATGCAGATCGCCCAGGTCCTGTCCGGCTATACGCTGGGCGGCGCCGATCTGCTGCGCCGCGCCATGGGCAAGAAGATCAAGGAGGAGATGGAGGCCCAGCGCAAGGCCTTCATCGAGGGCGCGATGGCGCGCAAGGTCAAGGCCGACAACGCCGGCCAGATCTTCGACCAGGTCAACAAATTCGCCGGCTATGGCTTCAACAAGAGCCACGCCGCGGCCTATGCCATGGTCGCCTACCAGACCGCCTGGCTGAAGGCGAACTATCCGGTCGAGTTCCTCGCCGCCTCGATGACCTACGAGCTGGCGAACACCGACAAGCTCAACGTCTTCCGCCAGGAGCTGCAGCGCCAGGGTATCCAGCTGCTGCCGCCGGACATCAACAAGTCATTTCCGACCTTCTCGGTGGAGCGGACGAAGGATGGCACGCTGGCCGTGCGCTACGCGCTGGCCGCGGTGAAGAATGTCGGCATCGGCGCCATCCAGGTGATGGTCAAGGCGCGGGAGGAGGGCGGCCCGTTCAAGAGCCTGGCGGATTTCTGCGAGCGCATCGATCCCAAGACCCTGAACAAGCGGCAGCTGGAAAACCTGGTCCTGGCCGGCGCCTTCGATTCGATCCACCCCAACCGCAAGCAGGTCTATGAGGCGGTGGAGCAGATGCTGCGCCAGGCGGTGGCGGTGACCGAGGCGAAGACCAGCAGCCAGAACAGCCTGTTCGGCGATGCCGCGAAGGCGACGGTCAGCTTGGCGCCGGGGCCGGACTGGTCGCCCATGGATCGGCTGCAGCATGAATTCGGCGCCATCGGCTTCTACCTCTCGGCCCACCCCCTCGACGCCTATGGCAGCAGCCTGAAGCGCCTGGATGTGGTTCCTTATTCGGAATTGGGGGCCGCCCTCCGAAGCCGTGGGCCGCGGGCCAAGATCGCCGGCCTGCTGCTGAGCAAGCAGGAGCGGACCTCGGCCAAGGGCAACCGCTTCGCCTTCCTTCAGCTGACCGACCAGTCCGGCATGTTCGAGGCCACGATCTTCTCCGACCGCCTGTCGGCGGCCCGCGAGCATCTGGAGCCGGGGCGGCCGCTGCTGCTTTCCGTCGACATCCGGGCGGAAGAGGACAGCCTGCGCCTGATGGTCAATACGGTGGAGCCGCTGGACAAGGCGGTCGCCAACACCGCCGCCGGCCTCAGGGTCTTCGTCCGCGACCCCGGCTCGGTCGCCAGCCTGCGCGAGGTGCTGGGCCGCGCGGGCAAGGGGAAGGGCAAGGTCGAACTGGCCCTCGATCTGCCGGACCGTTCCTGGGAGGTCATGCTGACGCTGCCGGGCCGCTACGCCGTCTCCGGCCCGGTGCGCGGGGCGGTGGCGGCGATCCCGGGCATCGTGGCAGTTCAGGACACTTAATGAGCGGCGCCAGCGACATCGTGCTGGAGAGCATCGAGAAACCGGACGGTGACAGCCGAATACTCATCGTGCGGCGCGAGGACGGCCGGTACTCGTTCCGGGCTCAATTCCGAGGCAGGGATAGGGAATGGGGTTCGCCCGGCCCCTATCTCGGCATCTATGACAGTGCCGAAACTGCGAAATGGGAGGCGCTTGGCAAGGTGGAGTGGCTGGCGGATACCCAGGCCCGCAATTGATGGCGGCCTCAGTGTCCTTTTTTAAGTTATTGATATTTAATGATTATTTTTCACCCCTAAAGCGTCGTGCCGTGCTCCCATCTTCGGTGTTGCTGAATCTCGACTGGCGGGGTATCTAACCGCCGCTTAAATCCCCATGCGGGTTCGCGCGCTGGCGGGGAGAAATCCCGTCCGTTCGCTCCGGTGCCGGCCATCTGGCTGGTCACTTACCCGCAGAGGCCTAACCGGAAAAGGACGTTTTTTCATGGCGATGCCAAGTTTCTCCATGCGTCAGCTGCTTGAGGCTGGCGTGCATTTCGGCCACCACACCCGCCGCTGGAACCCGAAGATGGCTCCGTACCTCTTCGGCGTGCGCAACGGCATTCACATCATCGACCTCGAGCAGACTGTGCCGATGCTGGACCAGGCAGTGAAGGCCGTCCGTGACGTCGCCGCCGCCGGCGGCCGTGTGCTGTTCGTCGGCACCAAGCGCGCCGCCTCCGACAAGGTCGCCGACGCGGCCAAGCGCTGCGGCCAATACTACGTGAACCACCGCTGGCTGGGCGGCATGCTGACCAACTGGAAGACCATCTCCCAGTCGATCAAGCGCCTGCGCGAGCTGGACGACCGCCTGGGCGGCAACACCACTGGCCTGACCAAGAAGGAAATGCTGATGCTCACCCGCGACCGCGACAAGCTGGAGCGGGCGCTGGGCGGCATCAAGGACATGGGCGGCCAGCCCGACATCCTGGTGGTGATCGACACGCTCAAGGAGCAGATCGCCATCCAGGAAGCCAACGTGCTGAAGGTGCCGGTCGTCGCGGTCTGCGACAGCAACTCGGATCCCTCGGGCGTCACCTACCCGATCCCGGGCAATGACGACGCGACTCGCGCCATCGCGATGTATTGCGACCTGTTCGCCGGCGCCGTCCTGGACGGCCTGCAGCAGGAAGCGATCTCGCACGGCAAGGACATCGGCGAGGCCGAGGAACTGCCGGCCGAGGCGCTGCCGACCCCCGAGGCCAGCGAGGCGCCCGCCGCGACCGCCACGGTCTGACGGCTGGGTATCATTCTGCCGATGGGGTGCCGGGCGGTGACGCGCGGTGCCCCATTGGCGTATTAGACTGACGACAAAGAGCGAATCGGAAAGGACGAAATCATGGCCGAGATTACTGCGGCGCTGGTCAAGGAACTGCGCGAGGTCTCCGGTGCCGGCATGATGGATTGCAAGAAGGCGCTGGTGGAGAACAACGGCGACATGGACGCCTCGGTCGACTGGCTGCGCAAGAAGGGCCTGGCCGCCGCCGCCAAGAAGTCCGGCCGCGTGGCCGCCGAAGGCCTGGTCGGCGTCATCGCCGACGGCAAGCAGGGCGCCCTGGTCGAGGTCAATTGCGAGACCGACTTCGTCGCCCGCAACGAGCAGTTCCAGGGCTTCGTCGCCGGCGTCACCAAGCTGGCGCTGGGCTCCGGCGACGTGGACGTCCTCAAGGACCAGAAATTGCCGGGCGAGGGCCATTCGGTCGCCGAAAAGCTGACGCAATTGGTCGCCACCATCGGCGAGAACATGCTGCTGCGCCGCGCGGCGAAGGTCAGCGTCTCTGACGGTGTCGTGGTCGCCTACATGCACAATTCCATCGCCCCGAACCTGGGCAAGATCGGCGTCCTGGTCGGCCTGGAATCGACCGGCGACAAGGCGAAGCTGGCCGCGCTCGGCAAGCAGATCGCCATGCACGTCGCGGCGACCAATCCGCAGGCCCTGACCATCGACGCGGTCGATCCGGCGGCGCTGGAGCGCGAGCGTGCGGTGCTGGCCGAGCAGGCCAAGGCCTCGGGCAAGCCGGCGGAGATCATCGGCAAGATGGTCGAGGGCCGCCTGCGCAAGTTCTACGAGGAAGTCGTTCTGCTCGAGCAGGCCTTTGTCATGGACCCGGACAGCCGGGTGAAGCAGGTGGTCGAGAAGGCCGCCAAGGAGCTCGGCGCCCCGGTCGCCATCGTCGGCTATGTCCGCATGGCGCTGGGCGAGGGCATCGACAAGGAGCAAAAGGACGCCGCCTAGTCCTTTGCGATACTTGAGGTAGGCTGGAGACGGGCTGGCGAATCGGAGGTCGGTTGATGGCAAAAGGCTCTGGCAAGGACCTGCTCTATAAGCGGGTGCTGCTGAAGATCTCGGGCGAGGCCCTGATGGGCACGCGCGAGTTCGGCCTTGACCCTGCCACCATCCAGCGCGTCGCCGAGGAAGTGAAGCGGGTCCATGCGCTCGGCGTGGAATGCTGCCTGGTCATCGGCGGCGGCAACATCTTCCGCGGTATCGCCGGCGCCTCCCAGGGTATGCAGCGCGCCTCGGCCGATTATGTCGGCATGCTGGCGACGGTGATGAACGCGCTCGCCATGCAGAACGCCCTGGAGCAGATCGGCGTCGACACGCGGGTGCAATCGGCGATCTCGATGCAGTCGATCTGCGAGCCCTATATCCGGCGCCGGGCGATCCGGCACCTGGAAAAGGGGCGGGTGGTGATCTTCGCCGCTGGCACCGGCAACCCGTTCTTCACCACCGATACGGCGGCGGCCTTGCGCGCCTCCGAGATGGGCTGCCAGGCGCTGCTCAAGGGCACCAAGGTCGACGGCGTCTACACCGCCGATCCGAAGCTGCATCCCGATGCCACGCATTTCGCCCAGCTCAGCCACCACGATGTGCTGTCGCGCGACCTCAAGGTGATGGATGCGGCGGCGATCTCGCTGGCGCGCGAGAACAAGATCCCGATCATCGTCTTCTCGATCCACAAGCCCGGCAACTTTGCCAAGGTGATGCTGGGCGAGGGCATGCATACCGTGATCGGCGACCGGCCCGTCGCCCAGAAGGGCGCCGCGCCGAAGAAGATCGCCGCCGCGCGCGCCGCGCCGGCGAAAGCCGAGAAGAAGGCGAAGCCGGCCGGGTCCAGGAAATAGGCAACCAGGAAATTTCTCTGGGGGGTAACGAGACATGTCTGATGCCAGATTGAACGAGTTCAGCCGCCGCATGGACGGCGCGCTGGAAGCCCTGCGCAAGGAATTCGGTGGCCTGCGCACCGGCCGCGCGTCCGCGCATCTGCTGGACCAGATCGTGGTGCAGGCCTACGGCAGCGCCATGCCACTGAACCAGGTCGGCAACGTCAACGTGCCGGAGCCGCGCATGATCACCGTCCAGGTCTGGGACCGCGGCCTGGTGAGCGCGGTGGAGAAGGCGATCCGCGACGGCGGCCTCGGCCTCAACCCGGCCAGCGACGGCCAGCTGGTGCGGGTGCCGATCCCGGAATTGAGCCAGGAGCGCCGCACCGAACTCAGCAAGATCGCGCACAAGTATGCGGAACAGGCGCGCGTTGCCGTCCGCAACGTCCGCCGCGACGGCATGGAAATGCTGAAGAAGCAGGAAAAGGACGGCAAGATCTCGCAGGACGAGCACAAGAGCTTGCACGACCAGGTGCAGAAGCTGACCGACGAGCACATCAAGAAGGTCGACGAGGCGCTCGCGACCAAGGAAAAAGAGATCCTGCAGGTCTGATGTGAGCCAGCCGATTTCGACCGCCCTCAAGATCGGCGCCGCCCCGGACGGGGCGGATGGCGCGACGCCCCGGCATGTCGCCATCATCATGGACGGCAACGGCCGCTGGGCCCAGGCCAAGGGCCTGCCGCGAACCTTGGGCCACCGCGAAGGGGCGGAGGCGCTGCGCCGCGCGGTGCGGGCGGCGGCCGATCTCGGCATCGAATACCTGACCGTCTTCGGCTTTTCCTCGGAGAACTGGAAGCGGCCGGCGGCGGAAGTGACCGACCTCATGGGCCTGCTGCGGCTCTACCTGCGCCGCGAGATCGACGAGATCGACCGCAATGGCGTGCGGCTGCGCGTGATCGGCGACCGCGAGAAACTCTCCGCCGACATCAACAAGCTGATCGACGCGGCGGAGCTGCGCACCGCCGGCAACACCCGGCTCTGCCTCACCGTGGCGCTCAGCTACGGCGGCCGGGCCGAGATCGTGCGCGCGGCGCAGAAGCTGGCCGGAGAGGTGGCGCGGGGCGAGCGTTCCGCCGACAGCATCGACGAGGACGCGGTGCAGCGGTCCCTGTTCACCGCCGATATTCCCGACCCCGACCTGGTGATCCGCACCAGCGGCGAGAAGCGCATCAGCAACTTCCTGCTCTGGCAATGCGCCTACGCCGAGTTCGTCTTCATGGACAAGCTGTGGCCGGATTTCTCCGGCGCCGACCTCCAATCGGCGATCGCCGAGTTCAGCAACCGGAAACGGCGCTATGGCGCCGCCGGCTGAGGTCCGCCGGGAACCGACCGGTCCGAGCGGCCTTTCCAACCTGCAGAAGCGCCTGATCTCGGCAGCCATTCTGCTGCCTCTGGTGATCACCGACATCTATTTCGGTCACCCCTATTTCGACCTGCTGGTGGCGGCGTTCGCGGGGATCATGGCGTGGGAATGGACGCGGATCTGTGCCCGGCGGCGCAACCCGGCGGATCCAGCGCCGGCCGCGCGGCTGGCCTCGGCAAAGTGGCTCTGGCCCAGTCTGTTCGCCATCCTCGGCGCGGTCGCCGCCGTGCTGGCGGCGGGCTTCATCCCGGAACCGCCCTCGCTGGAATGGCAGATCCTGATCGCCGCCGCGCTGCTCTCCGGCCTTGCGGCCTGGCCGCACCACCGCAAGCGGGCCTTATGGTTCATCGCCGGGACGCTCTATGTCACCTTGCCCGCGCTGGCGCTGTTGGCCATCCGCAACGACCCTGAACTGGGCCGGGCCACGCTGCTGTGGACGCTGGGCCTCGTCGTGGCGGCGGATACCGGCGGCTACGTCGCCGGCCGGTCCATCGGCGGGCCGAAGCTGGCGCCGCGGGTCAGCCCCAACAAGACCTGGGCCGGGTTGGCCGGCGCCGTAGTCGGGGCGGGGCTGGCAGGACTATGCACGGCATTTATGCTAAATCACACAAACGTGTGGGGTCTGGCCCTGCTGAGCGGTGCTTTAGGCGTGGTCGAACAGCTTGGCGACCTTGTGGAATCTGCCTTTAAGCGGCATTTTGGCGTCAAGGATACCAGCCACATCATCCCCGGCCATGGTGGGGTTCTGGACCGTATCGACGGCCTTCTGGCGGTCGCCGTGGCGGTCCTGGTCTTAAACGAATGGGCGGGAGGGAGCGTGCTCGCATGGTCATGACAGAGGCTCTCAGGCCCGCGCCTGGGCAACGCCGCGTGACCATCCTGGGCTCGACCGGATCGGTCGGCCGCAACACCATCGACATCATCGCCCGCCAACCTGACGCCTATGCCGTCGAGGCGCTGACCGCGCACGGCAATGCCGCCCTGCTGATCGAGCAGGCGCGCCAGCTGAAGCCGCGTTTCGTCGCCATCGGCAACGAGAGCCACTACGCCGCGGTGAAGGACGGCCTGGCCGGCACTGGCATCGAGGTCGCCGCCGGGCGTGCGGCGGTGATCGAGGCGGCGGCGCGGCCGGCGGAATGGGTGATGTCGGCCATCGTCGGCGCCGCGGGCCTGGAGCCCACCCTGGCCGCCGTGCGGCGCGGGGCGATGATCGGCCTCGCCAACAAGGAGACGCTGGTCTGCGCCGGCGCCCTGGTGATGCGCGAGGTGACGCAGCACAATGCAATCATGCTGCCGGTCGATTCGGAGCACAGCGCCATTTTCCAGGTGTTCGAGCGCGACCACGTCGATGCCATCGAAAAGATCATCCTGACCGCCTCGGGCGGGCCGTTCCGTCAGCGTACCGTGGCTGAAATGGCGGAAATGACTCCTGAACAGGCGGTGGCGCACCCCAACTGGAGCATGGGCGCCAAGATCTCGGTCGATTCCGCCAGCATGATGAACAAGGGGCTGGAACTGATCGAGGCCTATCACCTGTTCGGCCTGCCGGAGAGCCAGATCGATATCCTGGTGCATCCGCAATCGGTGATCCATTCCATGGTCGCCTACAAGGACGGGTCGGTCCTGGCCCAGCTCGGCAGCCCCGACATGCGAACCCCGATCGCCTATGCGCTCGGCTGGCCGCAGCGCATTGCCGCGCCGACCGACCGGCTGGATTTCAGCAAGATCAAGCAACTGACCTTCGAGGCGCCGGACCCCGCGCGGTTCCCGGCGCTGCGCGTCGCCCGCGAGGCGCTGAAGGCGGGGGGCGGGACGCCCGCCGTGCTGAACGCGGCCAACGAGATCGCCGTCGCCGCCTTCCTCGACCGCCAGGTCCGCTTCACCGACATCGTGGCAATCTGCGAGCAGGTGTTGACCGAATTGCCCGGCGGCGAGATCGACCGGCTGGACCAGGTTCTCGCGCTCGACACCGAGGCGCGGCGACGGGCGGCCGAGGTCGTCGCCCACCGCCGGCGCAACGCGGCGCAGTAGAGACACAGCAACAACAAGAACTAGGCAGCCCCATCATGGAGTTCCTGACAACGGTTCCGGTCTACGGGTTCTGGTTCCTGCTGATGCTGACGATCCTGGTGTTCGTCCATGAGCTCGGCCACTACGCGATCGCGCGCCTGTGCGGCGTCCGGGTCGAGGTCTTCTCGATCGGTTTCGGGCCGGAGCTCTTTGGGCGCAATGATGCCCATGGCACGCGCTGGCGGTTCAGCGCCATTCCGCTGGGCGGCTACGTGAAGATGTTCGGCCAGGGCGCCAACCTGTTCGAAGGCGAAGCGGGCCGCGCCATGGACGCAGAAGAACGGGCCGTCGCTTTCGACTACAAGAGCGTGTGGCGGCGCATGGCGATCGTGGCCGCCGGCCCGGCGGCGAACTTCATTTTCGCCGTGTTCATTTTCGCCCTCATTTTCGCCACCCACGGCAAGGACGTCGCGGTCCCGGTCATCGGCAAGGTCGAGCCCGGCTCGGCGGCGGAGCAGGCGGGCATCATGGCCGGCGACCGCATCCTGTCCCTCGACGGTTCGGAGATCCAGACCTTCGACCAGATCGCGGAGTTTGTCCGGTTGAACCTCGGCGAGGCCATCACCATCCAGTACGAACGCGACGGGGTGGTCGCGACGACCGTGGCGAAGCCCGAGATCTACGTCGACAAGGATTTCCTGGGCAAGGACGTCAAGGTCGGCCGGCTTGGCATCCGCGCCAGCGCCGCCGCCGTCACCGTCGAACTGGGCGCCGTCGATTCGCTGACCGAAGGCGGCAAGCGCGTGTTCGAGATCAGCGGCGTCATGCTGAAGGGTATCTGGCAGATCGTCACCGGCGTCAGGTCCACGGATGAGATCGGCGGCATCATCCGCACCGGCTACATCGCCGGCGCCTTGGCCCAGGCCAGCCTGTGGTCCCTGGTCATGTTCTCCGCCATGCTTTCGGTCAATCTCGGCCTGGTCAATCTCTTCCCCATTCCGCTGCTGGATGGGGGCCATCTGGTCTACTACACGCTCGAAGCGGCGCGCGGGCGTCCGGTTGGCGAGCGCACGCAGGAATGGGGCTTCCGCATCGGCATCGCGTTTGTCCTCGGACTGATGCTGTTTGCGGCGTGGAACGACTTGGTTTATCTGAACGTGATCGACTATATTAAGGCCCTCGTGACCTGACCGGTGCGTTAAAAATGGCGTTTTTTCAAAGGCTTGCGCTGATAGTGGGGGTGCTGTTCTGCGCCCTCGCCGGCGTCATGGCCACCGCATCGGCGCAGTCGATTTCCTCCGGCGATCCGATTCAGGAAATTCGCATCGAGGGCAACCAGCGCATCGAGCCGGAAACCGTCCGCTCGTATATGCAGATCAATCCCGGCGATCCCTTCGATGCGCAGCGGATCGACCAGGCGCTGAAGAACCTGTTCGCGACCGGCCTGTTCGCCGACGTGAACTTCCGCCGCGACGGCGATGCCCTCGTGGTGACGGTCACCGAGAATCCGATCATCAACAAGCTGGCTTTCGAGGGCAACAAGCGCCTCGACGACGACGCCCTGCAGCAGGAAGTGCAGCTGCGGCCGCGCGTGGTCTATACCCAGGCGCGCGTCCAGGCCGACGTGAAGCGCATCCTCGACCTCTATCGCCGCAGCGGCCGCTTCGCCGCCACGGTCGAGCCGAAGATCATCAAGCTCGACCAGAACCGCGTGAACCTGGTGTTCGAGATCAACGAAGGCGACGTCACCGAGGTGCGCCGCATCGACTTCGTCGGCAACAAGGTGTTCAGCGACAGCGACCTGCGCGACGAGATCGTGACGCAGGAATACGCCTTCTACCGCTTCCTCAACACCAACGACACCTACGATCCCGACCGCCTGACGGTCGACAAGGAAGCCCTGCGCAAGTTCTACCTGGCGAACGGCTACGCCGATTTCCGCGTCGTCTCGGCGGTGGCCGAGCTGTCGCCGGACCAGGAGGCCTTCTTCATCACCTTCACGGTGGAAGAGGGCGAGCGCTACAAGCTCGGCACCGTCGACATCAAGACGACGCTCAAGGACCTCGATCCCGAGACGCTGCGCAGCGACGTCACCACCTCGGAGGGCGACTGGTACAACGCCGACCTGGTGGACGAAAGCGTGCAGGCGATCAGCGACCGCGTCGGCAGCCTCGGCTACGCCTTCGTCGACGTGCGGCCGCGAATCGACCGCGATACCGAAAACAAGGTCCTGAACCTGACCTACGACATCCAGGAAGGCCCCAAGGTCTATGTCGAGCGCATCGACATCTCCGGCAACGTGCGCACGCAGGACAAGGTCATCCGGCGCGAGTTCCGCATCGCCGAGGGCGACGCGTTCTCCACCGCCAAGCTGCGGCGCACCGAGCAGCGCCTGAAGAATCTCGGCTTCTTCGAGAGCGTCGACATCCAGGCGGTGCCCTCGGACAGCCCCGACAAGACGGTGATCAAGGTCAAGGTGGCGGAGAAATCGACCGGCGAATTGTCGTTCGGCGCGGGCTTCTCCACCGTCGACGGACCGCTCGGCAATGTCGGCCTGCGCGAGCGAAACCTGCTGGGCAAGGGCTATGACCTGCGGGCACAGCTGAACATCTCGGGCCGCCGCTCGACCATCGACGTCAGCTTCACCGATCCGTATTTCCTGGACAAGGAACTGTCCGCCGGCATCGACGTGTTCCACCGCCGCTTCGACCGGCGGGAAAGCTCGTTCAAGGAGCAGAACACCGGCCTCGGGCTGCGCATGGGCTACGACCTGGCCGAATACACGCGGCACACGATCAGCTACCAGGTGTCGTACGACAAGACGAACGACGTCGACAACGACGCCTCCGACGTCATCAAGAAGGAAGAGGGCTCGGAAGTCCGCTCGATCATCGGTCACGACATCGTCTATGACCGCCGCGACAGCAAGTTCGACCCGCGCGAGGGCTACTACGTCTCGGTCGGCCAGGATCTGGCCGGCCTGGGCGGGACGGTTCGCTATCTGCGGAACACTTTGGGCGGCGGCTACTTCTATTCCTTCAACAAGGACGTCACCATCGGCGCGACGGGCGAGGTCGGCTACATGTTCGGGCTGGGCGACGAGGTGCGGGTCACCGACGCGTTCTTCCTGGGCGGCCAGAACCTGCGCGGCTTCGCAACCGGCGGCGTCGGCCCCCGCGATTCGGACACCAATGACGCGCT
>JBGAGP010000044.1:0-30319 GCA_044226685.1 Dongiaceae bacterium | reverse complement strand
ACTCAACGAGCTTCGGTGGCAATCGCAAACTTAGGGAATCTCGAGATGAAGAAAGTTCTCTTGGGTACCACGGCCCTGCTCGGCGCTGGCATCGTTGCCAGCCCGGCGTTCGCGGCCGATGGGATCAAGCTCAGCGTCGGCGGCTTCTTCAAGGAAGCCTACATGGTGAATTTCGACGACGACAGCGAAGGCGAAGCCGGTAACGAAAACAACACCGACGGGTTCTTCAACGACGCCGAAATCCACTTCAAGGGTTCGACCGTTCTCGACAACGGCCTCGAAGTCGGCGCCCGCGTCGAACTCGAAGGTGAGAACGACGGCGACCAGATCGACGAAGCCTGGATCTCCTTCTCCGGCGGCTTCGGCGAAATCCACATCGGTTCGGAAGACGACGCTCTGGCGAACGGCTGTATCGTTCCGCCGGGCGGCACCGGCAACTTCTCGGCCTTCTCGCCGAACCAGTGGGGTGCCAACACCTTCACGTCGAACACCGTCTGCACCGGCGTCGATGATTCCGGCGACGCGCAGAAGATCCTGTACGTCTCGCCGAGCTTCGGCGGCTTCCAGGTGGCTCTGTCGTACACCCCGAATGGTGCCGACCAGAACCACACCGACCAAGTCGGCCCGCACGTCGGCATGCCCGACAACTCGGACGGCGAGTCCCGCCACAACGTTTCGCTCTATGCCACCTACTCCTACGAGGGTGATGGCTGGGGCCTGACCTGGGGCGGCGGCGGTTCGTGGGAAGGCCACGTCGAAGAGACGGTCGGCCCGGACAACGACGAGCAGGACTTCTACCAGACCGGTCTGAACCTGACGTTCGGCAACTTCTCGGTCGGCGGCGTGTTCGAATACTTCAATGACGGCGTGGTCAACGGCGTCATCTCGAACAATGCCGGCATCGATACCGACATTTGGACCGCTGGTGGCGGCATCTCCTACTCGATGGATCCGTACACCGTCGGCTTCCAGTATTCGCATGGCGACTTCGACATCAGCCGCCCGGGTGCTGGCAACGACTCCGACGCCAACATCGATCGCTTCGCGCTGACGGGCAACTACGCCCTCGGCCCGGGCATCGCGGTTGACGCCGAGTTGGCCTACACCACGCAGGACGTCTCCGGTCCGGACTTCGACGAAGGCCAGGACAACTACGACGCCTTCGAAATCGGCATCGGCACCAACATCACCTTCTAAGAGTTCGACTCTTGGGTCCGGCTTCGGCCGGATCGAAGGTAATGAATTGGGGGAGCGGGAAACCGCTCCCCCTTTTTCTTTGCACCTTTCCGGCGGGTGCAGCCAGGCGGTGCGTCGGCGGTGCTTCGCCGCGGCGAAACCGCCACCCGGCGCGGTAATCTTCGCGTAAGCTCTTTGGCCTAGACTTTCTCATCCTGCGGCGCGCACAGTTGCCTATTCTGTCTGCAGCCAGCCGACCGCCGAATGACCGCGTGGGCGACGGCCGCCGGGCGGGCGCGCTAAGCGCAGTGATGGCGGTCCGGGCCGCAGGTCGAACCCGGGGCCAGAAATTCGGGAGTTGCCTCATGCGAAAAATCCTGCTGAGCGCCAGTGCCCTGGTGGGCGCCGGGTTCGCCACCGGCGCGATGCTGTCGCCGGCCCTGGCAGCCGATGGCATAAAGCTCAGCGTCGGCGGCTTCTTCAAGGAAGCCTACATGGTCGTCCTGGACGACGACAGCGAGGGCGAGCCCGGCAACGAGCGCAACACCGACGGCTTCTTCAACGACGCCGAGATTCATTTCAAGGGCGAGACCACGCTGGATAACGGATTGACGGTCGGCGCCCGGGTCGAGCTCGAGGGCGAGAACGACGATGACCAGATCGACGAGGCCTGGATCTCCTTCTCCGGCGGCTTCGGCGAGATTCACATCGGCTCGGAGGACGACGCGCTGGCGAATGGCTGCATCGTCCCACCCGGCGCCACCGGCAACTTCTCCGCCTTCTCGCCCAACCAGTGGGGCGCCAACACGCTCGCGACCAACACAGTCTGCACCGGCGTCGACGATTCCGGCGACGCACAGAAAATCCTCTATGTCTCGCCCAGCTTCGGCGGCTTCCAGGTCGCCCTGTCGTACACGCCCAATGGCGGTGACCAGAACCACACCGACGACGTCGGCCCCCATGTCGGCATGCCGGGGAATTCGGACAACGAATCGCGCCACAACGTCTCGCTCTATGCCACCTATTCGTACGAGGGCAATGGCTGGGGCCTGACCTGGGGCGGCGGCGGCTCGTGGGAAGGCCACGCGGAGGAAGTCGTCGGTCCCGATCGCGAGGAATCCGATTTCTACCAGACCGGCCTCAACCTCAATCTCGGCAATTTCGCCGTCGGCGGCGTATTCGAATACTTCCACGACCTGAACGACCAGGGGCCCAACGACCTCAGCTCCTGGGTTGCCGGCCTCGGCGGTTCCTACAGCATGGACGCCTGGACTTTCGGCCTGCAGTACTCGCACCAGGACCAGGAGAACAACGGCTCGGCATCCGCCGACGAGTTCCAGCAGGACCGCCTGGTCGCCACCACCAACTACGCCCTCGGGCCCGGCATCAATGTCGATGCCGAACTCGGCTATACCTGGGTCGACACCGATCCGGAGGACGGCACGCTCGGCGGCACGCCGGTCGACGACTACGACGCGTTCGAGATCGGCATCGGCACCGCGGTCACCTTCTAGCCGCGCGCCGGGGCGGCCCGGCCCAGGCTCGTAGGACCCGGGGCAGGACCCGTGTGGCTGCCGCGCCGCGGGGGGCCGAATCCCGGTGATCAGCGCCAGGAACGCGTTTGAAGTTCCAATTTCAAGCGCTTATAGTTGACCGATATTCCAAGGATTCGGGGGAATCCCAATATGAAGAAGCTTCTGCTTGCCAGTGCCAGCCTGTTCGGCGCCAACCTGTTCGCGGCCGGCCTGGTCGCCGCACCCGCCTTCGCCGCGGATGGCATCAAGCTCACCGTGGGCGGCCACTTCAAGGAAGCCTACTTGTTCGTCTCCGATGACGACGACGAATTCACCGACCTGGGCAAGGACCAGGCGGCCGATGGGTTCTTCAACGACGCCGAGATCGACTTCACCGGCACGACGGTACTCGACAACGGCATCGAGGTCGGCGTGCATGTCGAGCTCGAAGGCGAGACCGACGGTGACCAGATCGACGAATCCTATGTCTGGTTCGCCGGCGGCTTCGGCGAGGTCCGCATCGGTTCGGATGACGAGGCGCTGCACAAGGCCTGCGTGGTCCCGCCGGGCGGGTCCAGCAACTTCTCGGCCTTCTCACCCAATCAATGGGGCTCGAACGACAGCTCGGTGATCGCCGGCTTCGGCGGGTTGTCCGACAACAGCATCTGCACCGGCGTCGACGACCAGACCGACGCGCAGAAGATCATCTACACCTCGCCCAGCTTCGGCGGCTTCCAGTTGACCGCGTCCTACACGCCCAATGGCGGCACCGAGGACCACACCGATGGCGGCGGCCCGCATGTCGGCATGCCGGCGCATTCCATCCAGGAGTCGCGGCACAACGCCTCGGTGGCCCTGAACTACGGCTATGACGGCGGCACCTGGGGGATGGAAGCGAGCCTCGGCGGATCGTGGGAGGGCCACGACGAGCAGGGCTCGCCCGGCGTCGATGTGAGAATCGGCGAGCAGGACTTCTACCAGGCCGGCATCAACTTCTATTTCGGCAATTTCGGCATCGGCATCGGTGGCGAATACTACAATGACCTCACCAGCATCGACGTGGACGCGGGGGCGGCGCTCCAAGAGCACATCCATGGCGATGCCTGGGTTGCCGGCATCGGTGCGTCCTATACCCACGATGCGTGGATCTTCGGCGCCCAATACG
Organism: Dongiaceae bacterium; assembly: GCA_044226685.1. Lineage (GTDB taxonomy): Bacteria > Pseudomonadota > Alphaproteobacteria > Dongiales > Dongiaceae > Dongia_A. Next base: position 26,464 of record JBGAGP010000044.1, on the reverse strand, counting down.
CGCACATGGAGAGCGACCTCGACATCGACGTGAGCACCAGCTCGCTGCCTTTCAACAGCATCGGCACGTCGCGGGACCGCATCGTCGGCACGGTGACCTATCTGCTGGGTCCCGGCATGAATCTCGATGCCGAACTTGGCTATACCTGGATCGACACCGATCCGGAGTTCGATTTCCTCAGCCCGGATGGCGAGGACATCGACGACTACCAGGCCTTCGAGGTCGGCCTGGGCGCGACCATCACCTTCTAGCCGCGCCGCCCGCGCCGCGCTTTCCCGGCGGCGGCGGGCCGGCTAAAGTCCGGGTCATGGCCAGTTCATCGGCAAGCCCCGACAGCGGCAGTGGCAGCGCAGCACCGGACGACCTGTTCCTGTCCGGCGCCGCGGAGCGACTGCGGGCCGGCGACCGCTTCCCCAATTTCATCCTCGCCGACCAGGACGGCGTGTTCCGCGCCTTCGTGCAGCGCGGCCGCGGCCTGGCGCAGCTGGTCGTGCTGGATCCCGGCGACGTTTTCGTCGACGCGCTGGCCGGCCTCGGCGCGGCGCTTGCCGCGGCCGAGCTCGAATGCCTGGGCATCGCCGGCGCGGTGCGGCCTTTCGCCGGGGCGACGCTGCTGGCCGATCCGGCCGACAAGATCCGGCCCGCCTTGCGCGCCATGTCCGGCTGCGGCAACCGGGACAGCGCCGGCTTCCTGCTCGACCGCAACCAGCGCCTGCTGGCGCTGGCGCCGCAAGGGATCGCCGCCGGCGACCTCGCCGCCTGGGCCTTGGCCGAATGGCTGAAGCGGCGCCAGGACGAGCCCGCGCATCTGCTGGGCCAGGTGGCGCCCATCCTCACCGTGCCCAACGTGCTGTCGCCCGCGCAATGCGCCGCCTTGATCGAACGCTGGCACACCCACGGCCACGAAGCGGGCCTGGTGTCGTCGCTGGTCCAGGGCGAGCAGGTCCGCCGCGTCTATGACGACGTGAAGCGGCGCACCGATCATCGCATCACCGATCCGGCGGTGGGCCGGCCGCTCACCACGCTGGTGGCGCGGCGGCTGGGGCCGGAACTGGACAAGGCCTTTCACTTCCGCAACTACCGCTTCGACCGCATGGTGGTGGTCTGCTACGATTCGGAACGCGGCGATTATTTCCGGCGCCACCGCGACAACCAGACGCCGGAGAATGCCAATCGCCGCTTCGCGCTCACCGTCAACCTGAACAGCGACGACTACGAGGGCGGCGAGCTCGTCTTTCCGGAATACGGCCCCTATCGCTACAAGCCGCCGGCCGGCGGTGCCGTCGTCTTCTCCTGCTCGCTGCTGCACGAGGCCCTGCCGGTGACGCGGGGCCGACGCTTCGCCCTGCTGAGTTTCCTGCGCGACGTGGACGGGCCGGCGGATTCGGCCGGATGACTCACAAGCTATATACAGCCTAGCCAAGGCCACCCGACGCCGGCATAATCCGCCGATGCGTTGAATGCCTGTTCATTCGGCGCGGGTGGATTTCCAGTGCCGGCGGGGGCCGGCCGTCAATCGCGGGGGATGGGGACATGCGCAAGCGTCTATTGCAGTCGACGGCGTTTTTCGGCGCCGGCTTGACCGCCGGATTGACTCTGGCCATGGGCGGCGGCGCCGTCCGGGCGGAAGAGCCGATCAAGCTCGAGGTCGGCGGCTTTTTCCGCGCCGCCTACCAGGTCGTGTTCGACGACGACGGCGAAGGCGAGGCGGGCAACGAGCGCAACACCGACGGCTTCTTCAACGACGCCGAGATTCATTTCAAGGGCGAGACCACGCTGGACAACGGCCTGACGGTCGGCGCCCGGGTCGAGCTCGAAGGCGAGAACGACGACGACCAGATCGACGAATCCTGGATCTATTTCTCCGGCGGCTTCGGCGAGGTGCGCATCGGCTCGCTCGACGACGCGCTGGGCGATCTCTGCGTCTTCGCGCCGGGCGGCACCTACAACTTCTCCGCCTATTCGCCGAACCAGTGGGGCGCCAACACGCTGACCTCCAACTCGATCTGCTTCGGCGTCGACGATGTCGGCGATTCGCAGAAGATCGTCTATTTCTCGCCGGTCTTCTCCGGTTTCCAGATCGGCCTGTCCTACGTGCCGTCGAGCGACAAGGAAACCCATGTCGACGGCGTCGGCCCGCATGTCGGCATGCCGACCAATGCCGACGACACCTCGCGCCACAACGTCTCGGTCTACGGCCTCTACAATTACGAGGGCGAGGACTGGTACCTGCAGGTGGGCGCCGGCGGCTCCTGGGAGGGCCATGTCGAGAAGACGGTCGGCCCCGACCGCGCGGAATCCGACTTCTACCAGGCCGGCATCCTGGCCGGCTTCGGCGCCTTCACAATCGGCGCCTCGTTCAACTACTTCAACGACGACGACCTGTTCGTGGCGACGCGGACCGACGGCTCGGTCGACGCCGACCGCTGGGTGCTCGGCGTCGGCGCCACCTACGCGATCGACGCCTGGACCTGGGGCATCGGCTATTCGCGGCACGAGGCCGACATCGACAACGAGGGCGGCCCCGACAGCGACCTGACCCTGCAGCGCACCGCGCTCACCCTCAATTACGCGCTGGGCCCTGGCATCAACCTGGACGGCGAGCTGGCCTATACCTGGCAGGACGTCAACGGCCCCGACTTCGACGAAAGCGCCGACAACTACGACGCCATCGAGATCGGCACCGGCATCGCCATCGACTTCTAGCACGTCGCGAATTCGCTCCTGGCATGGCGCCGCGCCACCGCGCGGCGCCATTTTTCTGGCCCGCGATCGCTCATGCGGCGCCGGTAATTTTTCGGCGAGAACACGCCAACGCGCGCGCGATCCGGAATTTTTCCGACGCGGCCCGCGATCTCGTCGCTATTTCCCCTCATCGCCTTGAACCGGCCCGAGCTGTTTGTGAAAGTGCCGCTGATGGGGCCTCGATCGCGCGGCGGGATCGCGCGAAATCCTGCCGGCCCGGGTGGGGGAAACTCGGATGACGAAGCAATTGTTGGTCGGATCGAGCGCGCTGCTTGGCGCCGCGGCGATCCTCGGTATGCCAGCACTTTCCAGCGGCGCACAGGCGGCCGAGCCGATCAAGCTCAGCGTTGGCGGCTTCTTCAAGGAAGCCTACATGGTCGTCATCGACTCCGATGACGAGTTGGATGGTCCTCCGTTCACGCAAGCCGGCAACGAACAGAACACCGACGGCTTCTTCAACGACGCCGAGATCCACTTCACCGGCTCGACCGTGCTCGACAACGGCCTCGAGGTCGGCGCCCGGGTCGAGCTCGAGGGCGAGACCGACGATGACCAGATCGACGAGGCCTGGGTGTGGTTCGCCGGCGGCTTCGGCGAGGTGCGCATCGGGTCGGACGACGAGGCGCTCGCCAATGCCTGCGTCGTGCCGCCCGGCGGCACCGGAAATTTCTCCGCCTTTTCGCCCAACCAATGGGGCGCCAACTCAACCAAGCTGATCACCTTGTCCCTGGACGCGGAGATCCTCGGCTCGAACTCCGTCTGCACCGGCGTGGACAGGGAGGGCGACGCCCAGAAGATCATCTTCATCACGCCGAATTTCGGCGGTTTCCAGCTCACCGCATCCTATACGCCGAGCGAATTCAGAGAGAGCCATGTGGTGGGCGCCGGCCCGCATGTCGGCATGACCGAGCATTCCACCACCGAGTCGCGGCACAACGCCTCCGTCTATGCGACCTACAGTTACGATGGCGACGATTGGGGCGTGACCGCCGGGCTCGGCGGATCCTGGGAAGGCCACCGGGAGCAGGGCCCGTCGACGACAGGCGACGTCGAGGAACAGGACTTCTACCAGGCCGGGCTCAATCTGCAGTTCGGCAATTTCGGCATCGGCGCCGCGGGCGAATACTACAGTGACATGTCGACGATAGAGTTTCCCGGCGGGGACAGAGTGGATCTCGACATCTGGGTCGCGGGCATCGGCGCCTCCTATGCCATGGATGCCTGGACTTTCGGCCTGCAATACTCGCACCGGCACGACGATGAGGACTCGGATTTCTCGCCGGGCTCGTTCACCATCGACGTCGACCGGGCCGTCGCGACGGTCAACTATGTGCTTGGGCCGGGCATCAATGTCGATGGCGAGATCGGTTACACCTGGGTCGATTTCGACGACGAGCTGGAAAAACTGAATCCCGGCCTGCCCGACCATTTCGACGATTACCAGGCATTCGAGATCGGCATCGGCACCTCGATCACCTTCTGAGCCGTTCGCCAGCCAGCCGGCAAATCCCGGCCTGCCAGCTAGGCCTTTGACAAAGGCCGATTTTTCAGCGACCCTGCGCGGATTCAAGCCCGCGTTTGGGGGGATATTGATGCGACACGCATGGTGGAACGGCACGGCGCTGGTCGGCGCGGGCCTCGTGGCGGGCGCCTGGAGCCAGGCCGCCGGGGCGGAAGAACCGATCAAGCTCAGCGTCGGCGGCTTTTTCCGCGAAGCCTATATGGTCGTGCTCGACGACGACGGCGAGTTCGAGCCCGGCAAGGACCACGCCGAGGACGGCTTTTTCAACGACGCCGAGATTCATTTCAGCGGCCGCACGGTGCTCGACAACGGCCTGGAAGTGGGCGCCCGGGTCGAGCTCGAGGGCGAATCGGAGAACAGCGGCGACTTCATCGGCGACCAGATCGACGAGGCCTGGGTCTATTTCGCCGGCGGGTTCGGTGAGATCCGTGTCGGGTCCGACGACGACGCGCTGGCGGGGTCCTGCCTGCTGCCGCCGGGCGGCACGGCGAATTTCTCCGCCTTCTCGCCCAACCAATGGGGCGCCAACGCCTTCTCGCCGGTCACCAACAGCGCCTGCACCGGCGTCGACGACAAGGCCGACGCGCAGAAGATCCTCTACATCTCGCCGGTCTTCTCCGGCTTCCAGCTGACCGTGTCCTACACGCCGAATCCGAACCGCGAGACCCACACCGACGGCGTCGGCCCGCATATCGGCATGCCGCCGAAATTCCTCGGCGACGGGCAGTCGAACTACAACGCGGCGGCCTACCTCACCTACAGCTACGAAGGCCGCGGCTGGGGCCTCAACTGGGGCGGCGGCGCGTCGGTCGAAGGCGAGATCGACAATGTCGAGGACGCCTTCTTCGACACCCATTTCAACAACCGCGATTTCTACCAGACCGCGCTCAGCGTCAATGTCGGCCGGTTCTCGGTCGGCGGCGTGTTCGAATACTACAACGACATCGAAGGCTCGCAGTCGTCCTTCGCCGGCTTCGAGTTCAGCGATTCGCACGATGCCTGGGTGGCCGGCGGCGGTGTTGCCTATCTCTACAACGCCTGGACCTTCGGCGCGCAATACTCGTACCGCGAGGACATCTTCCGCTCCAAGAGCTTCGGCGACGAAGACCGCGAGGACCACGTGCAGCAGCGCGCGGTGGTGACCGCCGCCTACGACATCGGCCCGGGCATCACCCTCGACAGCGAGGTCGCCTATACCTGGCGCGACCACGACCCGGAGGACACCTTCCTGTTCTCGGACGACGACTACCAGGCCCTCGAATTCGGCATCGGCACGGCGCTGCGCTTCTAGCCGCGCCGTCTTTCCCGCCTTCACACGGTTTGGCCGCCGGCGCGGACTGCGCCGTCGCGCGTTTCCCCATGAATGTGGAAGACCGCAAAATTTTCCAATTATTGGAACACTCCACACGGTAATTGTGGCTTCTAATCGTGTATTCACCCGTGTATAGGGGGACCCAACAGATTTATTGTCTGACTCGCAGCACGGGGGAAGTTCGATGCAGCGCCGGCTCCTGGTCACCAGCGCCCTGGCCGTGGCCGGGTTCGCCGGGTCCCCGGCGCTCACGCCGGCCCTGGCGGCGGACGGCATCAGGCTTTCCGTCGGCGGCTTCTTCAAGGAAGCCTACATGGTAGTCATCGACGACGACCAGGAAGGCGAGATCGGCAAGGACCACGCCGCCGACGGCTTCTTCAACGACGCGGAAATCCATTTCACCGGGTCGACCGTGCTCGACAACGGCCTGGAAGTCGGCGCCCGGGTCGAGCTCGAGGGCGAGACCGACAGCGGCTTCGACAGCGACCTGGAGACCAATGGCGGCCAGATCGACGAGGCCTGGGTGTGGTTCGCCGGCGGCTGGGGCGAATTGCGCTTCGGCGCCGAGGACGAGGCACTGGCGAATGCCTGCGTGACCCCGCCGGGCGGCACCGGGAACTTCTCCGCCTTCTCGCCCAACCAGTGGGGCGCCAATGCCAACCGCGACGTGTTCCACGGCTTCGCCGACACCTTCTCGTCGAACACGGTGTGCACCGGGGTCGACGATTCCGCCGACGCGCAGAAGGTGGTCTACATCTCGCCCAATTTCGGCGGCTTCCAGCTGACCGCGTCCTACACGCCGGAAAGCTCGACCGAATCCCATGACGATGGCGGCGGCCCGCATATCGGCATGCCGCCGACGGACCTCGGCAAGTCGCGGCACAATTTCTCCACCTACGTCACCTACCAATACGACGCCGCCGATTGGGGCATCACCGCCGGTCTCGGCGGCGCGTGGGAAGGCCATGCGGAGGACGGCGACTTCGACACCTTCGTCCAGGAGGAGGATTTCTACCAGGCCGGCGTCAACCTGCGCTTCGGCAATTTCTCGGTCGGCGTCGCCGGCGAGTATTTCCACGACATCGCCAGCAGCGGCGATGACGACGTGCATCAGCTGGTCGATTCCTGGTCCGCCGGCATCGGCATGGCCTATGCGATGGATGCCTGGACCTTCGGCGCGCAGTATTCCTACCGCGCCACCAATGCCGACATCGATTTCACCGGCGTCGATGCCGACCATGTCGACATCGGCCAGCACCGCGCCGTGGTGACGGCGCTCTATGCGCTGGGTCCCGGCATCAGCATCGACGGCGAGCTCGGCTATACCTGGCTCGACGTCGACCCGGCGGAGGACATCTTTTCCGAGGGACAACAGAACGACAATTACGACGCCTTCGAGCTCGGCATCGGCACCACGATCACATTCTAGATCGCGCGGGCTCGTCAATTAAGCCGCGGCGCAAAGCAGCGCTGCAGATCGCAACTCCGGCCATCATTGCCGATGGCCTTCCGTCAAGGGGGATTTCATGAAGCGGTATCTGCTGGGCTCGTCGAGCCTGCTCGGCATCGGCGGCGTGCTCGGCGCCGGCCTGTTCGCGGCGCCGGCCGTCGCGGCCGACGGCATCAAGCTATCGGTTGGCGGCTTCTTCCGCGAAGCCTATCTGGTCGTCGAGGACGACGACGACGAATTCGAGCTCGGCAAGGACCGCGCCGCCGACGGCTTCTTCAACGACGCGGAGATCCACTTCACCGGCTCGACCGTGCTCGACAACGGCCTCGAGGTCGGCGCCCGCATCGAGCTCGAGGGCGAGAACGACGACGACCAGATCGACGAGGCCTGGGTGTGGTTCGCCGGCGGCTTCGGCGAGGTGAGGATCGGCTCGGAGGACGACGCGCTCGCCAATGCCTGCATCGTGCCGCCGGGCGGCACCACCAACTTCTCCGCCTTCTCGCCCAACCAGTGGGGCGCCAATGGCGGGTTCGTCGCCGCGGCTTTCTCCCTGTTCACCTCCAACTCGGTCTGCACCGGCGTCGACCTGAAAGGCGATGCCCAGAAAATCGTCTACATCTCGCCCAATTTCGCCGGCTTCCAGGTGACCGCGTCCTACACGCCGGGCGGCGGCGACGAGACCCATGACGATGGCGCCGGCCCGCATATCGGCATGCCGGACCATGAGGTGTTCGAGGGCCGGCACAACACGTCGCTCTATGCCACCTACAGCTACGAGGGGGACGATTGGGGCCTGACCGCCGGGCTCGGCGGATCGTGGCAGGGCCACGCGGAAGAGAGCGGCGGCTCTCACACCAAGGAACAGGATTTCTACCAGGCCGGCGTTAACCTCACCCTCGGCAATTTCGGCTTCGGCGTGGTCGGCGAATACTACAACGACATGATCAACATCACGATCGACTCGTCGAATCTCAAGAACGACGTTTGGGTGGTCGGCGGCGGCGCGTCCTATGCGCTCGATGCCTGGACCTTCGGCTTGCAATATTCGCATCGCGAGAGCGACATCCGGCAGGGTTCCGGCAGCAACTTCGACATCACCCAGGACCGCGGGGTGGCGACGGTGAACTACGCCCTCGGCCCGGGGATCACGGTCGATGGCGAGATCGCCTATACGTGGCTCGATTCCGACCCTGAACTCGACCAGGGGGTAGACGACTACGACGCGATCGAGTTCGGCATCGGCACGGCGATCACGTTCTAGCATCGCCGGAAATATTCCGGCGCGGGAAGTCGTGCGCGTCACGGCGCCGGAATATTTCCGGCACCTGGCGCCGCGCCGGCGTTTTTCCCTGGAGATCGCTTGAGGTCCGGCGCGGATGGCCAGATCATCCGGCTAGCTCACGTCATTCGGGGGATTCGCGTGAAACAGCTGCTATTGGCGACGACCGTCCTGTCCGGGACCGTCGCCGCGTCCGCTCCTGCCTGGGCCGCGGAGCCCATCAAGCTCAGCGTCGGCGGTTTTTTCCGCGAGGCCTACCTGGTCGTCTTCGACGACGATGCCGAGGGCGAGGCCGGCAACGAGCAGAACACCGACGGTTTCTTCAACGACGCCGAGATTCACTTCGTCGGCTCGACGGTGCTCGACAACGGCCTGGAGGTCGGCGCCCGCGTCGAACTGGAAGGCGAGAATGACGGCGACCAGATCGACGAGGCCTGGGTCTGGTTCTCCGGCGGGTTCGGCGAGCTGCGCGTCGGCTCCGAGGACGAGGCGCTGGCCAATGCCTGCATCGTGCCGCCGGGCGGCACGGCGAACTTCTCCGCCTTTTCGCCCAACCAGTGGGGCGCCAATGCCCCGCTCGGGTCCAACACGGTCTGCACCGGCGTGGATGACGATCCCGACGCGCAGAAGGTGGTCTACATCTCGCCGGTCTTCGGCGGCTTCCAGATCACCGCGTCCTATACGCCCGATTCGGTGGCGGAAACCCATGGCGACGGGGCGGGGCCGCATGTCGGCATGCCCGACCATTTCAACTTCACCTCACGCCACAATGCCTCGGTCTATCTCACCTATGGCTACGAGGGCGACGGCTGGGGGCTGACCTGGGGCGGCGGCGCGTCCTTCGAAGGGCATGCCGAGAATTTCGGCGCGATCAACAATCCCCGCGAGCAGGACTTCTACCAGACCGGCCTCAATCTCACCGTCGGCAATTTCGCGGCCGGCATCGTCGGCGAGTATTTCCACGATCTCGCTTCCTTCGACTTCAGCAGCGGGCCAAGCCAGGATTCGGATGCCTGGGCGGTTGGCGTCGGCGTGGCCTACACCTACGCTGCCTGGACTTTCGGCGCGCAATACTCGCACCAGGAGACCGACACCGAGAACATCGACGGCTTCGCCAACCTGACCTTCGACACGGTGCAGGACCGCGCCGTGGTGACCGGGCTCTATCGCCTCGGGCCCGGAATCACCGTCGATGCCGAGATCGCCTACACCTGGACCGATATCGACCCCAACGATCTGGGCTTCGGAACGGAACCGGCGGCAGGGTATGACGCCTTGGAGCTGGGCATCGGCACGGCGATCACGTTCTAACCTTCGTTCAGTGCATCGAAGTAGTTGTGGTCCATGTACCACAGCTTGCCGGTTCAGACGGTCCGCAGGGCAACCCCGCTTTGACATGCAACCATCCCGGCGGCGAAACTCCATGGATTCGGTGGGGATAGCTGTGCGGGGGATTCCTGGTCATGAAGCGTATTCTGTTGGGCTCGACGGCGTTGCTGGGCGCCGGCCTGGTGGCGCAGCCGGCGCTGGCCGCCGATGGCATCAAGCTCTCGGTGGGCGGCTTCTTCAAGGAAGCCTACCAGGTCGTCATCGACGACGACCATGAGGGCGAGCTCGGCAAGGACCAGGCCACCGACGGCTTCTTCAACGACGCGGAGATCCACTTCACCGGCTCGACCACCCTGGACAACGGCCTCGAGGTCGGTGCCCGGGTCGAGCTCGAGGGCGAGGAGGATTTCGACGGCGAGGTCGGCGACCAGATCGACGAGGCCTGGGTGTGGTTCGCCGGCGGCTTTGGCGAGGTGCGCATCGGCTCCGACGACGACGCCCTGGCAAATTCCTGCGTGGTGCCGCCCGGCGGCACCGGCAATTTCTCCGCCTTCTCGCCCAACCAATGGGGCGCCAATTCCGGCGGCGCGTTCTTCTTCGGCGGCAGCTCGAACAGCATTTGCACCGGCGTCGACGCGGCGGGCGACGCGCAGAAGATCATCTACATCACGCCCAACTATTCCGGCTTCCAGCTCACCGTCTCCTACACACCGAACGAGACGGTGGAGAACCACACCAATGGCGGCGGCCCGCATGTCGGCATGCCGGGCCACGGCGCCGGCCAGTCGCGGCATAACTTCTCGGTCTACGGCACGTACAACTATGAAGGCGACGGCTGGGGCCTGACCGCCGGGCTCGGCGGGTCCTTCGAAGGACATGTCGAGGAATCCGCCTTCGATGCCCGGAACTTCAAGGAACAGGACTTCTACCAGGCCGGAATCAACCTGACCTTCGGCAACTTCGCCATCGGCATCGCCGGCGAGTACTACAACGACCTCGCCGGCAATTTCGACAAGAGCAGCGACGCCTTCTTCAAGTCGGATGTCTGGGTGGCCGGCATCGGCGCGTCCTACACCATGGATGCCTGGACTTTCGGCGCGCAGTACTCGCACCGCGAGGACGACATCAAGGCCGAGTCCTTCTATCCGAGCGAAGACGTCGACTTCTCGCAGGACCGCGCGGTGCTGACGGCGCTCTATCGCCTCGGCCCCGGCATCCAGCTGGATGGCGAAATCGCCTATACCTGGAACGGCTCGGACCCGAACGACTTCGCCAATCCGTTCATCCCGGACACAATCGACAGCTACGACGCGGTCGAGTTCGGCATCGGCACCAGCATCACCTTCTAGCCGCCGCCGGAAAACTTTCGCTCCCTTCGCCAAAGCTCCCCCTGGGGCCGGCCGAATTTCGGCGACTTCGCCCGCGCCGTCGCTTTTGCCCGCGCCAGCCTTGAACTCGGCACCGCAGGCGCAAATCATGCGGCCCATGGGTGCCAAGGCCCGGCGCCCGATGGGGGAAGTTCGCATGACACGTCAGAGCCTGTTGGCCGGCGCGGCGCTCGGCGCGCTCGCCGGGAGCGCCGGCCCGGCCCTTGCCGCCGATCCGATCAAGCTCAGCGTCGGCGGCTTCTTCAAGGAAGCCTACCTGGTCGTCGCCGACGACAACGACCAAGGCCAGTTCGGCCATGACTTCAACACCGACGGCTTCTTCAACGACGCGGAAATCCATTTCACCGGCTCGACCGTGCTGGACAACGGCCTGGAGGTCGGCGCGCGGGTGGAACTCGAAGGCGAGAACGACGACGACCAGATCGACGAGGCCTGGGTGTGGTTCGCCGGCGGCTTCGGCGAATTCCGCATCGGCTCCGAGGACGAGGCGCTGGCCAATGCCTGCGTGGTGCCGCCCGGCGGCACGGCGAACTTCTCCGCCTTCTCGCCCAATCAATGGGGCTCGAACGGCGCCAATATCTTCTTCCTTTCCGGCGTCGCCCTGTCGAACAGCATCTGCACCGGCGTCGACGACCGCAGCGACGCGCAGAAGGTGGTCTATATCTCGCCGGTCTTCGGTGGCTTCCAGCTGACCGCGAGCTACACGCCGAATGGCGGCGCCGAGACCCATGTCGAGGGCGCCGGCCCCCATCTCGGCATGCCGGCGCATCTGCCGCTGGAATCGCGCCACAACTTCTCGACCTACCTGACCTACGCTTATGACGGCGCGGATTGGGGCCTCAGCGCCGGCCTCGGCGGTTCCTGGGAGGGGCATGAGGAAACCGTCAACGGCGCAATCGAGGCCGGCGAGCAGGATTTCTACCAGGCGGGCGTCAACCTGCGCTTCGGCAATTTCGGCATCGGCGTCGCCGGTGAATACTTCAACGACGCGCGCGATTTCACCATTCCAGGCGCAGTCCAGCTTCAAGTCGACAGCTGGGTCGTCGGCATCGGCGCGTCCTATGCGATGGATGCCTGGACCTTCGGCCTGCAATATTCCCACCGCGAGGACGACAACAAGATCGAGTCCGCCACGCTCTCGGATTTCGACGCGCAGCAGGACCGGGTGGTCGCAACGGTGAACTACGCCCTCGGACCCGGCATCAACCTGGATGCCGAACTCGGCTACACCTGGATGGACACCGATCCGGAGCTCGAGAACGTCGCCGATATCCCGGCCGGCGCCGACGACTATGATTCCATCGAAATCGGCATCGGCACCAGCATCACCTTCTAGGGATTCCCAGTGCTGACAGCCGGGGCGGGGTGCGGCCCAAGGTGACAGGGCCGCGCCCCTTTTTCCCCGCGCTTCTTTTTTCCCCGCGCTCTTTTTTCCCCGCTCTTTTTTCCGGGGGGCGAATGGTCTAGCGTGGCGCCGCCATGAACGGATTCGACCACATCGCACCCAATCTGCGCGAGATTCGCGCCCGCATCGCCGCCGCCTGCGAGGCCCGCGTCGGGGCCGCGCGCGACACGCGAGCCGCCGTCGAGCTCATCGCGGTCAGCAAGACCCACCCGGCCGAGGCGGTGATCGCCGCCCTGGAGGCGGGCCAGCGCGTCTTCGGCGAGAACCGGGTGCAGGAGGCGGCGGCGAAGTTCCCCGCCTTGCGCGGGCGCTTTCCCGACCTGAAGCTGCATCTGATCGGCCCGCTGCAGACCAACAAGGTGCGCCAGGCGGTGGAGACCTGCGACGCGATCCAGACCCTCGATCGCGACAAGCTGGCTTCCGCGCTGGCGGCGGAACTGGCGAAGCAGGGCAAGCGGCTCGACCTCTTCGTCCAGGTCAACACCGGCGAGGAACCGCAGAAAGCCGGCGTCCTGCCCGCCGAGGCCGACGCCTTTATCCGCCGCTGCGTCGGCGAGTACAAGCTGCCGGTGGTCGGGCTGATGTGCATTCCCCCGGCGGAGGAACACCCGGCGCCGCATTTCGCGCTGCTGCGCGAGATCGCGCGGCGCAACGATCTGGCCCAGCTCAGCATGGGGATGAGCGGCGATTACGAGCTCGCCATCCAGTTCGGCGCCACCCATGTGCGGGTCGGCACCGCGATCTTCGGCCAGCGCGCGCGCCACGCGGCCGAATGACGCCGCTGGGACCGGGTGGTCCCCCTTACCCCAAGGCACTGAAATCCGTAGAATACCGGACCTTGGCCGCCCGGCCGAAGCCACAGGGGAAGACCGATCCGATGTCCGCTGCCCGCATCCTGCTCGCCGCCAGCCTGATTTCCGCCGCCGCCGCCTTGCTTCCCGGCTGCGCGGAATCGACGACCTCCGACAAGGCCGCCGCACCCGCCGCCGCGCCGAACGCCGGCGACGGCTCGGTGATCGTCGACGACCGGCGGCTGCTGCGCTTCTTCGGCCTGATGGACACGGACGGCGACGGCCTGGTCAGCCGGCCGGAATTCCAGACCGGCAAGGGCAGCGTGTTCATGGCCATGGACGCCGACAACAGCATGACCCTGACCCCCAACGAGACGCGGTTGAAGCCCGAGACCTTTGCTTTGCTGGCCGGCCCCGACGGCGTGGTCGACGGCCAGGAATTCGTCGCCGCCGACATTGCCCAGTTCGACAAGATCGACGCCAATGGCGACCGCGGGATCAGCTACGACGAATTGCGCGCCTATATGGCGAAATACGAATAGGGCGCCTCACGCCGGCGGGCGGATCTCGACGGCATCGCCCGGCGCCAGCCGGCCCAGCAAATCCAGCAGATCGTCGCGCCGGAAGGCGACGCAGCCTTCGGTCGGGCCCCAATCGTCGCGCGCGACATGCAGGAACACGGCGCTGCCCGCGCCCGGCACCACGGGATCGTCGTTGTGGCCGATGATCACCACCAGGTCGTAGAGGTGGGAGTCGAGCCACAGCCGCTCATGCCGGCCGGGATAGGGCAGGGTCACGGGCTGGTTGTAGGCCGCGTCGGCGGGGTCGTCGCACCAGCCGTCGCGCTCAGTGATGCGGCTGGCCGGCAGGCGGGTCTCGATATGCGCCACGCGGTCGGCGCGGTAGAGGAGACGGCGCAAAGGAAAGCGCCCGGCCGGTGTCGCGCCGTCGCCCTCGCGCTTGGGATCGCGGATGCCGGCGCGGCCCAGGGCGCACGGGTAGGAGCGCCCGCCCAGATGCGCGGTGCCGCGCGTTTCGCCCGCCTTCGCTGCGACGATGAGGTCCATGGCCGGAGACTAGAACGGCTGTCGGCAAAATAGAACCGGGTCCGCCGGTCATCGGTTCGACCCGCGGCGGATCTGCATCGGCTCGCCGACGCGGCCGGAGGCGGTGGCGATATCCTCGCCGGCCGGCGTCGCCTTGCCGGTGCCGAACAGCATGGCGAGGCCATTCTCCGCCAAGCCGGCGCCGGTCTCGGAGCGGAAGGCGATGTCGGTGACGTTGCTCACCACCGAGAGCGGGCCGAAGGGAAGCGCACCCAGCAATTCCGCGGCACCGTCGATGGTGTCGCCGGTCAGCTCGCGATAGGCGATGTTGAGCAGCGGGATGTGCTGCAGCGGGTTGATGATGTCGAGGAAGTCGTCGAAGCCGAACTTGCCGTCGGCGCCGAGGAACAGCTTCACCGAATCCGGATTCTCGACGATGCGCCACTTGGCGTTCATGCCGGTGAGCCATTCGCGCTCGTCCTTGCCCGGCTGGCGCGGCAATTCCCAGACCCCGTCCTTGCCCAGATGCGCACCCGGCATCGGCGCGTTGGCGCGGGCCTCGGGATCGCTTTCCGCCGGCTGCGGCGCGGCGCTGGCCTGCTGCGGGGCGGCGGCGGGATCGACTCCAGGATCGGCAGCGGGCGCTTCGGCCGCTGGGGCGGCGGCGGTGGCTTCGGGGATTGGCGCGGTTTCGTCCGCGGTGCCGGTGCCCGGCGTGGCCGTGGCCGGCTGTTCGGCTGCCGCAACGGCGTCGACCGGCACGCTGCTCGCGGCGATTTCGCCGGGCGGAACGGAAGCGGGGGGAGTCTCGGCGGGTGGCGTCTCCGCCGGTGGCGTGGTGAAATCCATGCCTGAAATGTCGACGCCCAGCGCGGCAAGTTGTGCCGGGGTCAGGGTGGGAATCGCCGGCGCGGGCTTCAGCGCGGCGGGGGCCGGCGCCGGCGCCCGCATGCCGCCGCCAACCGGCGGGTCGGCCCGGTTCAGCGTCATCATGCGCTGCCGGAAGGTCATCTGATCGATCGCGCCGGGACGCTGCTTGTCGCCGGAAATCGCGCCCGGATCAATGGCTTGGCTTGCGCCGGCGGGCGCCTGCCCGGGGCTCTGCGCGGGCGCGGGTGGGGGTGGCGCGACATAGCTCTGCGCGCGGCCGGCGACCAGCTGGATCGGCATCTGGGCCATTTTTTGCCCGACTTTCCGTGACCGTTTTTCCTGACGGGCGTTCTGCCCATCAGGGTTAACGCAAGCGGCGTGCCACGGGATGGGGCGGAATCAGAAGGGGACCGCCCGAGGGCGGTCCCCTGAATCTCAGCCCCGGATTGGCGCTGGGCGGCGGCTACTGGTTGGAGCCGCGCCGCTTCAGGCGACGGTCGGCGAGCTGCTCGCTGTCGAGGTCGAGGGCCTGGGCCAGGTTCTCGGTCTCGTCCTCGGTGCCGAACAGGGCGGCGACGGCGGTTTCTTCCATGCTGCTGCCGGTGGTCGATTTGAAGGCGAGGTCGGCCACGGTGGAAACCCCCGCCGCCGGGCCGAAGCCGACATCGAGCAGCCGCGCGGCGCCGTAGATCTGGTCGCCGGTGATGGCGCGATAGGCGATGTTGACCAGCGGGATATGCTGCAGCGGATTGATCAGGTCGGCGAAATCGTCGAGGCCGAAGCGGCGGTCTGGGCCGAGGAACAGTTCCTGCGATTCCGGATTCTCCTCGACCCGCCACTTGTGCAGGCCGAGCAACTCACGCTCATCCACGCCCGGCTGGCGCGGGAAAACCCAGGCGCCGTCGGCGCCGATGTAGGAGCGCGGCATGATCTCCGAATCATAGGTCATGGCCGCGGCGGTCTGGATGCCGTCGTCGCTGCTGCCGGCCTGCTGGTCGAACATGGCGACCAGCACCAGCGTCGGATCGGCCAGCGCCGCCTGCACGTCGATCGGCACCTGCAAGGTGGAGAGATAGGTCTTCAGCTGTTTCGATTCCATGGTGCCGGGGCGCAGCTCGCTGATCGACATCTGGCCGCCATCCAGCGCGTAGAGCAGGCGCGGCACCGCCTGCGTGCCGGGCTGCACCACCACCACATGCTCGGGCTCGACGGGCTGTTGCGCGACGTAGACGGGTGCGGGCTGGATCTCGTCGGCCGCGGCCGGGTTCATGCCGAACACCTGCCAGGCCGCGACCAGCGCCATCGCCCAGCACGGGGCGGCGGACTTCCATGGGGTGTGTCGCATGGCGGCGCTCCTCGATGAGATCATCCCAATCCAGGCTGTAGCTCAGCACGGGGTTGGTTAAGGATTGGTAAGGGATTTAGGCCCGAAAACCGGGCTCAGGAATGATCTCGCACAACTTGGCCAGCGACACCGGGGAATGAGAGTCGACGATGGCGAACCAGGACGCTGTCGGCCGCCGTTTAATGGCCTTTTAGGCTATGTTGCCGCAATGGCCGCGCATCTCGGTGATTGCGGGCCGTCGACTGGAAGGGACGCGATCCGGCGATGCAGAAAAGGATCCTCACCGTGACGCTCAACCCGGCGCTCGACTTGGCGACGGCGGTGGAGCGCATGCAGCCGGGGCGCAAGCTGCGCTGCGCGGGCGCGCGGCTCGATCCCGGCGGCGGCGGGGTCAACGTCTCGCGCGTGATCCGCGCCTTCGGCGGCAAGAGCACCGCCTTCGTCGCGCTGGGCGGCCCCACCGGGCGCATGATGCGCGAGCTGATGCTGGCCCAGGGCCTCGACCTCGCCGCGTTCCGCATCAAGGGCGAGACGCGCCAGGACATCACCATCGACGAGGCCGCGCACAAGCGGCAGTACCGCCTGGTGCTGCAGGGCCCGCATTGGACGCAAAAGCAGACGCAGGCGGCATTGGCCGCGATCGCGCGGCTGGCGGCGCATCACGACTACATCGTCGCCAGCGGCAGCCTGCCGCCCGGTGTGCCGGAGGATTTCTATGCCCGCCTCGCGCGCCTGGCGCGGCGGCTCGCCAAGCGCCTGGTGCTTGATACCTCTGGCGCGCCGCTCAACCACGCGCTGAAGGCCGGCGTGTTCCTGGTGAAGCCGAACCACATCGAGTTTGCCGAGCTGGCCGGCGCGCGCGGCGGCGACTGGAAGAGCATGGCAGCGGTCGGCTATCGCCTGCGCGCGCGCGGCGAGGCCGAGGCGATGATCGTCACCCGCGGCGACAAGGGCGCGCTGGCGATCGGCGCCGACGGCGCCTGGCGGCTGCAGGCGCCCAAGGTGAAGATCGCCAGCCTGGTCGGCGCCGGCGATTCCCTGATCGGCGCCACGGTGCTCCACCTCGCGCGCGGCAAGACGCTGCTGGAGGCGGCGCGCATGGGCGTCGCCGCCGCTGCGGCCGCGGTGGAAGCGGAAGGCACCGAACTCGCCAGCCGGCGGGAGACGCTGCGCCTCGCCAGGCGCACCCGCCTGTGGGAGGTCGCAAAGTTTGCATGAAAGGCCGGCCGGACCGGACCTTATGACGTGATATCCGTCACGAAGAAGCGGGCCGAAGTCTTGTAACCGCCACAGCTCCGCGAACATACTGCGCATCCGGGTTGCGAAACTGGAGGCGTGCCATGCGTCGGTTTCCCTCGTCTTCTCCCCGCATTCGGCTGCGCTGGCGTATCCTTGTTCTCATCCTGGCGCTGGCGCCGTTCGCGGCGCGCCCCGCCGGAGCGCAAGGCTGGCCCAGCGCCCATGCCAATCCGGCCAACACCAACGGCTACGACATCGCGACCTCGCCGGCGCAGGCGCCGGCCGCCACGGTGGGCGGCCTGGGGTCCTTCGCCGACGGCTACGCGCCGGTGATCGGCGCCGACGGCACCATCTATCTCGCCAACCAGCAGGGCCGCATCATGGCCTTCGCGCCCAACGGCCAGAAGAAGTGGGAGCGCGAGCTGGGCGGCGGCTTCGGCGTCTCCTCGACCCCAGTCATCGCCAGCAACGGCAATCTCTATGTGCTGAGTTCGCGCCGGATCGTCGACCATCGGGTGCAGCCGCCGGTCCGGCGCATCGAAAGCGAATTCAACGGCTTCACCGCGGGCGGCGGCTTCCTGTTCCACTTCCCGGTGCCGCAGCATTTCGACGGCGGCATCAGCACCGCGCCGCTCAACATCCTGCGGGCGCCGAACGGGGAGGAACTCGTCATCTTCCCGATGCTGTTCACCGGCGACCCGTCGCCGACGCGCAGCGCACGGCTCTATGCCTATTCGCTGACCGGCGGGCTGCGCGTGGAGCAGAAGATGAGCGTCTTCACCCCGGAGCAATCGAGCGGGATGGACTTCCCCTTCTCCATCGACTTCGGCGGCGGCTTCAGCGCGCCGCAATATGGTGCCGAGTACCGCTTCCCCGACAAGGTCGAATTGCCGCTGCCCGGCGTGGCGGTCATGCCGGCGGGCTCGCCAACGCCAGCCGCCGTCATCGTGCCGGACGGCATGCACGCGATCATCGCCTATCAGTTCGACGGCACGGCGTTCGTCGAACAATGGCGCCTGGATCTCGAGGCGCCGACCGACATCCTGAGCACGCCGATGATCGGGCCCAATGGCGACACGAAATACGTCGGCTATCCCGGGCTGCAAAGCCTCAATACGCTCGGGAGGTTCACCTCGATCTCCGATTTCAACGCGCTCCTGGCGGCGACGCCAACCCAGGCGCCCAATGGCCGCTTCATCGCGGTGACGCGGGACGAGGGCGTCATCGCCTACCAGATCAACACCAAGCTCAACTCGGATTCCATCGTCTCGGCAGCGGCGGCGCGCGACTTCGTCTACGTCGCCAGCTATTTCAAGCTGTTCACCCTGCGCGCCGACAACCTGCAGATCGTCAGCGCCTTCGACTGGCAGAATGGCGGCCGGGTGGCGCCGGCGATCGGCCCGAACGGCGAGGTGGTCGCAGTCGCCGGCGGCACGCTCTACATCTTCCCCAACAACGGCGGCCCGCTCAACCGCTCGCCGGCGGGCGGCACCGTCGTCGGCAACAATGCCGGCGTCGAGCAGGTGACTCCGCCGCCCCAGCCGGCTGCGCCCGGCACGGTCTGGCACAACCAGGTGCAGGGCATCCAGCTCAACGGCGGTGCCGGCGCGGAACAGCCGGCGGCTCCACCGGCCACGGACCCGGCGGGGGCGGAGCAGCAGGCCGCGTTGCCCGCGTCGCAGAAATTCGACCCGCCGCTGACCGCCAGCGGCAAGCCGCTCTCCGCCTGTCTCGATGCCGGTTTCGCGGATTGCGGCAAGAAGGCCGCGCGCGCCTTCTGCGAAAGCCTCGGCTTCGCCACGGCGAGCGACATCGACATCGATACCAAGAAGGGTGGTGCCGAAACCCTGGCCGGCGCGATCTGCACCGCCAAGAAGTGCAAGGTGGTCGACAAGGTGACCTGCAGCAGATAGCGGCCGGCGCGGGGCCACTGTGTCCGCCGTCACATTGCGCCGAGATGCGGCCGCTCCGCCGTGAACGCGCGGCGCCGGGCGGCGACCAAGCTCCTGAGGGACGGGATCAACCCCGATCAACCCCTGACCCAGGAGATCCACGATGAAACGCGCATCCATCCTCGTCACCGTGACGTCGGCGCTGTTCGCCGCCGCCGCCTTCGGCTCGCTCGCCGAGGCCGACCAGCAGGTCAAGCACATGGTCGTGCGCAGCGCGGCGGAGGTGAAATCGATCTTCGGCCTCGCCACCGCCGGCGGCGGGCGCCAGGCGGTGGAGATCAGCTGCTCGCCGGCCGGCTCGACCTGGTGCGCCGGCGGCTTCGTCGCCGCCTGCGATCGCGCCAAGGGCGGCATGAGCACCGGCCCCGATGGCAGCGTCACCTGCTCGCTGCCGCAGCACGACTAGCGCGCCGCGAGAAACGCGACGCGGGCAACACGAATAGCGGATGAAGGACGGGGCCGTGCCGGCAAGGCGCGGCCCCAGCCGCGTCAATGGACGATACCGGCCACCGGTGGCGCGAGGGCTTCAACGACGACGCCATTCCACCGCCAGGTTCGCGCGCTGCTGGACCGCTCCATTTCCTGAACTGGCGGTGATGCCGCGAATTTGCCAGTTTCCTCTCGCCGGGGCCGCGAGGCCGCATATTCACGGCACGGCCACGAGGCCGCATTGACGTTCGGCGGCCACCCTGCCGCCCGTATATTGAGAGGAAATTGCCATGTTTTCCGATACCAACCAGCCTGTTGCCAATACGCACAATCTTTCCGCCAGGGTCGTGGCCACGGCAGCACTTGCTTGCCTCGCCGCCGCCACCCTGCTCGCCGCCTGCGCCGCCCCGGCGCCGGCCGCCTCGCTGTCGCGCAGCGTCGATGTCGACGCGACGCCGGACGAGGTGTGGTCGCTGATCGGCCCGTTCTGCGCCATCAAGGAGTGGCTGCCGCCGGTCGGCAGCTGCAGCGAGGACGGCAACACGCCGCCGACCCGCACCCTGGTGACTAGGGACGGCAAGGCGACCTTCGTCGAGCGACAAATCGCGCGCGACGACGCGAAACATCTCTATTCGTACGCCTTCGTCACCAGTCCGCTGCCGGTCTCCGGCTATAAGGCGACCCTCTTCGTCACGCCCACCAATGACGGCGGCTCCACCGTCACCTGGAGCGGCGCCTACACCCCCGCCCCGGGCCAGGAGAAAGCCGCGATGGACGCGCTCAACGGCATCTACGAAGCCGGCCTCGGCACGATCAAGGCCGAAGTGGAAAAGTAGAGACGCCGTCCACTCGGAGCGCCAAACCTCAGCGTCATTGCCGGGCTTGTCCCGGCAATCCATCCCAAGCCGCGATGGGTGCCCGGAGCGGATCCGGGCATGACTCCGAATTGCCGGGCCCCGCGACATGCATTCGGCGCCGCGGCCCGCGGCGCTGTCTCATCTGCGGAAATGCAGCTCGTGCCGCTCGATGCCCGCCGGCACCTCCGACCAGTCGCGGGCGGAGCGCAGGAAGATGGCGCGGAAGGTCTGCGCCTGCGGGGTGATCCAGCCTGGATCGTCGAAGGTGCCGGCGGGGATCGAGCGGATGCCGGGCACGGCTTCGAGTGTCAGGCCGAGATTGGCGCCGCATTCGCCGCAGAAATGCTGGTCCAGCCAGCGGCCGGATTCGTCGGAAAGATGGCGATAGATTTTCGGCGCGCCCCTGGTGAACCTGACCGCGTTCTCGGGAAACACCACCTCGGTGCCGAAGGCCGTGCCGGTGCGCTTCTGGCACCAGGCGCAGTGGCACAGGGAGACGCGCTCCGGCGCGCCCTCGACGACATAGCGCACGGCACCGCAGACGCAGCCGCCTTCGTGATGGGTGGGCATGGTCTCTCTCCTTGTTGACGCAGTATGGCAGACGACGCGGGCGCGAGGAAACGCCTTGCAATCGATTGTCTCCTATGAGAGACTACACGATGTCCGAGATACGGCAGACAGCGGCGTTCAGAAAGTGGATGCAGGGCCTGGCCGACCACCGGGCGCGACTGGCCATCGCCAAGCGCATCGACCGTCTCGCTTTCGGCCATGCCGGCGGTTGGCGCCGGAGTCAGCGAGCTGCGGGTGCATCTGGGACCCGGCTATCGGGTCTACTTCACGCGGCGCGGCGAGACCATCGTCGTCTTGTTGTGCGGCGGCGACAAGGGCTCGCAGGAACGGGACATCGCTCGCGCGAAGGCGTTGGCGCAGGTGTTGCAGGAGTGAACAAGATGGGATTGCGCACAAGCAAGTTCGACATCGCCGATTACTTGCGGAGCGAGGCGGATATCGCGGAATACCTCTCCGAAGCGCTCGCCTTGGGCGATCCGGCCTATTTCCAGCACGCGCTCGGCGCAGTCGCGCGCGCGAAAGGCATGGCGGCCATCGCCAAGAAGAGCGGCCTCGGCCGGCAAAGCCTCTACAAGGCGCTGAGCGAGGGCGGCAACCCGGAGTTCTCCACGGTGGTCAAGGTGCTTGGCGCACTCGGTATCCGGATCGCGGCGGTGCCGGCCGAAACTGGATCAGCCAAGCGTCGTTCGCGGCGGGCGGCCTAAAGCGTTTGGGCAGCCGACCGCGAACTCGGCCAAGGACATCAAGATGAAAGCCGCTCGCGACAAGAACGTCTGGGACGCGCTGGAGGACGATCCGGCGGAGCGGCAGCTGCTCAAGATGCGCGGACTGCTGCTCGGCGCGCTGCAGGCGCGGGTCAAGGCATGGGGCGTGACCCAGGCCGAAGCCGCGAAGTGCCTCGGCATCACCCAGTCGCGGCTCAACGATTTGCTCAAGGACCGCTTCAACAAATTCCGCCTCGGCGCCTTGTTCGACTTAGCAACACGTGCCGGGCTCAAGGTGAAGCTGTCGATCGAGGGCGGACGGGGTGGAGCGAAGGCAAGAAGGGCGGCCTGAACGCGAGCGGTGGTCGGAAGTCGACTCTGACCCCAAATTCTCCTCACCAGAGAGTCGTGATCCTACATTTGTTCAGCCGCGATCTTCTTGAGGCACCAACGATGCCCGACCCAACCGGCTGTCGAGACGAACAAGGCAATCAAGAGCGGATACAGCGTCCCGCCGCGGTTGATTTGACCAACAACGAACAGTGTCAGCGCAAGGCTACTGACCACGAATATGATGGTGGACAGTAAGAAGAGGACGCGATCCGCCATCCGTGCGGGGGAGCGCATTCGCCGCACGATCACACGGGCGATCGCCCAGATCAGACCCATCACCTGAAGCAGGAAGCCAAACAGAATGCAGATCAGGATGTAGATCTGGCCGTCCATCAATGTCTCAACTCTTGAATGACTGCTTCAGCAATTCACGCAGCCATGTACCCCGGCAAGCTTAAGGATACACCAGCCCAGGAACAACAGCGGCGAAGCGGCGGCCACGATCACCCAGGCCGGCAGCAATCGGCGCAGAAAGCCAGCCCAACTGAAGGGGCCATCGCGATAGGTTTGCACAATGAACGCCAATACCAGCGCGATGCCGAAGGTGATCGCCAAAAACATCAGACCGTAATATGCGCGTTCTTCGGCAGGAATCATCTAGATCTCCGCAGCGAAATACGGCGCGGTCAACCGCCAGAAATGCGCTTAGAACATATGCCCGAAGCGGCGCGCCTTGGTGATCAGGTATTGCGCGTTGTGGTCGTTCGACGGAAACACGTGCGGCACGCGTTCGGCGACGCGGATGCCGCATTGCTCGAGGCCGGTCAGCTTCTCGGGGTTGTTGGTGAGCAGGCGCACGGCGGTGAAGCCGAGCTGGCGCAGCATCTCGGCGGCCGGCTGGTACACGCGCTCATCGGCGCCGAAGCCCAATTGCAGGTTCGCTTCCAGCGTGTCGGCGCCGGCGTCCTGCAATCGGTAGGCGCGCAGCTTGTTGATCAGGCCGATGCCGCGGCCCTCCTGCGCCAGGTAGAGCACGATGCCGCTGCCGGATTTCGCGATGGTCTCGATGGCGCCGCGCAGCTGGTCGCCGCAATCGCAGCGCAAGGAGCCGAGCAGGTCGCCGGTGAAGCACTCGGAATGGAGCCGGATCAGCACGGGCTGCGCCGGGTCCGGCCGGCCGATGACGATGGCGAGGTGCTCCTTGCCGCCATCGGCGGGGCGGAAGGCGATGATCTCGGTCTCCTCGGCGCCTTCGAGCGGCACGCGGGCGGAGCCGACGCGCTTGAGCGAGCCTGCCAGCGCGCGCTGATGCGCGGTGAGGCCGGCGCAATCGAGCACGAAGGGGCCGTCGACCCAGGGAGCGAGGGCGGCTTCGGGATTGGCGGCGCCGGCGCCTTGGGGAAGCGCCACCATGAGGGCGGCGGGCAGCAGGCGCGCGGCCTTGGCCAAATCGATCGCCGCCTCGGCCAGCGGCATGGGCAGGTCGTCGGCCAGCGCGATGCCGAGGGCCGGGGTGTCCTCCCGCTCCGCCGTCGGGTCGGCCAGCTGGCGCAGGGCCTCGGCGCCGATCTCCGCCGGCAGCCGGCAGACGGCGAGGCCGCGTCCGCCGGCCGGCATCAGGCCGAGGTCGCTGGCCCGCTCGACGGTGAGGACCAGGCGCAGGGAACCCGCCGGGGCGGCGGCCTGCAGCGAGGCGAGGCTGGCCTCGTCGACCATCTCGGCGGCGAGCGCCAAGGCGGCGAGGCCGCCGGCCTGCTTGGTCAGGCCGATGGCGCCGCCACGGCGCAGCTCGGCCAGGCAGCGCTCGACGGTGGCGCGGTAGGAGGCGGTCTTGGCCTGCAGGTCGCTGTTCATAAGGCGCATATGGCTACCGTCGCGATGACCGGTCAAGTCATGCGGCGGCGGGATTCCGCCCGGGCGCGGCGGTGGGGCCGGCGGGCGCTCCGACCGGGGCCCGGTGGCCGCCGGGGCGCCCCGCGGCCTGGTGCGGCAGGGGGAAGCGGCCCCGGTCCCCGGGCTTGTTTCCTGTCCTTCCAGAGTGTTATCTGGACCGCACACGCCCGGAAACGAAGCTCCTAGCGAATCGGGGGACCCTCCCATGCCTGCCGCTGCGGCGAAGAAAATCCTCCTGGTCGACGACGACGACAATCTGCGTCGCACCCTGGCGGAGCAATTGACCCTGGACGGCGCCTTCGAGACCGCCGAGGCCGCCAATGCGGCGGACGGGCTGGCCAAGGCCAAGGCGGGGAATTTCGACGCCATCCTCTTGGATGTCGGCCTGCCCGACGGCGACGGCCGCGACGTCTGCCGCGAGATGCGCAAGGCCAACGTGCATGCGCCGATCATCATGCTGACGGCCGTTGAAGGCGAAGCCGATACGATTCGAGGCCTCGATTCCGGCGCCAACGACTACGTCACCAAGCCGTTCCGCCTGGGCGAGCTCGTGGCGCGGCTGAAGGCGCATCTGCGCCAGCACGAGCACAGCGAGGACGCGGTGCTCACCATCGGCCCCTATGTGTTCAAGCCGGCGGTGAAGATGCTGGTGGACGAGGCGGCGAAGAAGAAGATCCGCCTGACCGAGAAAGAGGCGGCGATCCTCAAATATCTGTACCGCGCCGGGCAGAAATCGGTCAGCCGCGAGACGCTGCTGGGCGAGGTCTGGGGCTACAACGCCGGCGTCACCACCCACACGCTGGAAACCCACGTCTACCGCCTGCGCCAGAAGATCGAGAAGGACCCCGGCAAGGCGTCGATCCTGGTGACCGACCAGGGCGGCTACCGCCTGGTGCCGTAGGCGCGCCAACCCCCTTCGTCACCCCGGGCTTGACCCGGGGTCCATCTATCCGCTGCTGGATCGGTGCCGCGAGATGCAGGCCCGTGCGGTTGCGCAATGGATCCCGGGTCAAGCCCGGGATGACGATTGAGGCGTGGGCTTGGCAGCACCGCGCTTGTGGCGATCGCTCATTCACACGCCCGCCTATTGAAATGCCTCGGCGCTGGCGTGCCAGCGCGGCTGGTAGCCGCGCGCGAGGATGGTGACGAAGAGCGGCGGGGTCAGCAGCGTGGCGCTGCGCAAGGCACCCCGCGCCAGCGCTTCGGTGTAGCCGTCGAAGCTCCAGCGCAGCAGTCGCTTGCCGCGCACCGCGAAGGCCTCCCGATCGCGGGCGATCATCGCGCCGTCGGGCAGGTCGCCGACGCGCGCGGTCGGCAGCGGCACATCCGCGGCGCGCGAGGCGCAACGCTGACCGTGCAGGATGTCGTCGGCCATCGGCGCGCTCATCTCCGGGTCGGCGAGGAACAGGAAGTGCTTCGCCTCCTTGCGCCGGCAATAGAAGCAGGGCCGGTGGCCGGCGGCGAGCGCCGTCACCTCGTCGAGGAAGAAGAGGGCGGTCCAGCTCTTGCCCATCATCTCGTAGTGATGGTCCTTGTAGGAAAGCTCGCAGGCGATCCAGTGCCGGCTCGACCAGCGCCGTCTGCCCAGCGTCTTGTCCGGGCGATGGAACTTGCCGCCGCGATTGCCCATCAGGGTGCCGCGCGCCGGTACGGCGACGATCTCGCCGAAGGGGGTGACGCGGTTCTGCAGCGGCATGGCGGGTCGCGCGCGGTTGCTGTCGTGCCGCGATCCTAGCACGCGCGTCGCCGGGATGCGGCAGGAGCGCGCGATCGATTGCGTGCGCTCCATCCACCTCTCAGATCGTCACCCCGGGCGTGACCCGGGGTCCATTCATCCGCCGCACGCGCGGTGTGTCGTTCCCGCAGTCCCTGCGGCGGCGCGGTGGACCCCGGGTCAAGCCCGGGGTGGCGATGTGGGGGACGACCTCATGCGTGATCCGAAAATTCCGCTACAGCCGGTCGCAGGTTCAACTCGCGTCTCTGTTCGTCACCCCGGCCTTGCGCC
>JBGAGP010000043.1:0-30895 GCA_044226685.1 Dongiaceae bacterium | reverse complement strand
ACTCTTCCCTCCGATGTCGCTCCCTGCCATTCTCTGCATAATCTTCTTCAAGATTCTCGCGACAATACATGCCGGACACTCAGGATTTCGCCATTTTCGTGCGCGTCGTGGAACTGGGCAGCCTGTCGGCGGCCGGGCGCGACATGCGCCTTTCCGCCGCCGTGGTCTCCAACCGTATCGCCCGGCTGGAGAAGGACGTCGGCACCCGGTTGCTGAACCGCACCACGCGGCGCGTCAGCCTGACCGAGGAAGGTTCGCGCTACTACGACCATTGCGTCGTCATCCTGAACGAACTGGAGCAGGCCGAAAGCGCCATCACTTCGGCAACGGCGGAGCCGCGCGGCCCGATCAAGGTTTCCGCTCCCGCCGTTTTCGGCCGCCTGCACGTGGCGCCGCATGTGCCGCGCTTCCTGGAGCGCTTTCCGCAGATGCAGGTGCGCCTGCATTTGACCGACACGCTGGTCGACCTGGTCCAGGAACGTGTCGACCTCGCCATCCGCATCGCCGCCCTGACCGATTCCACCTCGATCGTGCGGACATTGGCGCCCAACCGGCGCTTCATCGTCGCCGCGCCCGACTATCTCGCGCGGCGCGGCGTGCCCCGGGTGCCGGAGGACCTGCTGGACCACAACTGCCTGCTGCTGCGCTTCCCCGGTTCGAAGCAGTTCCGCTGGACCTTGCAGGGGCCGGACGGCCCGATCACGCTCCGCGTTTCCGGCAACATGGACAGCAACAGCGGCGAGGCACTTCGCGACTGGTGCCTGGCCGGCCAGGGCCTGGCGATGAAGTCGCTGTGGGAGATCGTCGACGATCTGAACGAGGGCCGCCTGGTGCCTGTGCTAACCGACTTTCCGCCGGTCAGCCACGCTGTCTACGCGCTCTATCCGCACAGCCAGTCGGCCCCGCCACGGGTGCGCGCCTTCATCGACTTCCTGGCCGAGGCCTATGGTCCAAAGCCGGCCTGGGAGAAGATGCTGAAAGCGAGACGGTGATGACCTCCCAAGACGGGCGTCGGCCGCGGAAAGGCAAGCTGGTCCCGGCTGCCGACCGATCAAGAGACGCCTCCATGACGGCGGGCGGGCCTTGCTTCGTCTATGTGCTGGGCAGCCTCGGAAAGGGCGGTTACCGCACCTATGTCGGCTGGACCTCCGACGTCGAGCGCCGCCTGATGCAGCACAACGACGGCACCGGCGCGCGCTCCACGCGCGGCCGCACCTGGACGCTGATCCACGTCGAAGCCTTCGCGACGCGGCGCGACGCCATGAGCCGGGAGTGGCATTTGAAGCGCGATCGCAGCTTCCGCAAGCAACTCGCCAGGCGGGCCGAACTGTTGCCGTGACGCGCGCGGCGGCGGATCAGCCGCCGCTGCCGCTGTGCGGGAAGCGCTTCAAATCGTCGGCGATCTCCATCCATGGCACTTTCTCGGCGCAATGCACATGGAAGGTCGGCACGTAGGAACTCGGATCCTCCAGCCCGCACGCATAGAGATGGATCTCAAGCGGATACTTGTCGTGCTCGAAGGCCACCGGTGTGCCGCAATTGGCGCAGAACGAGCGCCGTGCGCCCGGCGACGAAACATAGGCCTTCGGCCTGGCGCCGGTGTAGCGAAAGGCGGAATACGGCACGCCAAGCCAAGCCACGACCGGGGCGCCGCTGTTGCGCCGGCAGCTCTCGCAATGGCAATAGCCGCGCCAGTTCTCCGGCCCGCTGTATTCGTAGGTGACCGCGCCGCACAGGCAGCGGCCCTTTTTCACCGTCATGGGCGTTCCCTTACTTCTGCTCCAGCAGCTCGATGATGATGCCGTTGGGGTCGCGGATATAGCCGGCGAGGCAGCCGCCGACCGGGCCTGTCGCAACATTGGCGATCTGGCCCTGCGCCGTCGCGCCCGCCGCCAGCAGCGCGGCCCAGGTCCGCGCGATGTCGTCCGTCTCCAGGCAGACATGCGCGGCGCCGGCCTGGGCGGGCTGCGCCGCCGCCCCGGCGATGGCGCCGTCCACGTATTGGATGAATTCGATGTGATGGCCGTGGCCGTAGAGATGCGCCACCATCAGCGACGCGCCGGGAATGCCGGTGACCGCCTCCTGCCAGTCGCCGGAGCGCGGCGAGACCGAAGCCGCCTTGAAGCCCAGCTGCTCGGTCCAGAACCGCACCGACTTGTCCATGTCGGCGACGGTGAAGCTGGTGTGGTTGAACCCGGTGATCATGCCCTGCTCCTAGACAAAGCCATAGGCGGTCCAGCCGCCATTCACTTCCAGCGTATGGCCGGTGACATAGCCCGCCTGCTGCGGCGACAGCAGGAAGGCGATGCCCTCGGCCACCTCCTGCTCCGTGCCGAAGCGACCCATCGGCGTGCGGCGTTCGATCGCCGCCATGTCGAAGCTGCCGGCGGCGGCCAGCGCCCGGGTCGGCTCGTTGATGATGTAGCCGGGCGCGATGGCGTTGACGCGGATACCGCGCTCCGCCCATTCGATCGCCTGCATCTTGGTCAGGCTGATGAGCGCGCTCTTGGAGACGCAATAGGGCCCCCGCGTCGGCGCCGAGACCTGGCCCAGCACGGACGAGACGTTGACGATGGCGCTGCCCGGCTGCATGCGCCGCACCGCGGCATTCGAGATCTCGATGGGCGCCAGCAGGTTGATGTCGAAGACCCGGCGCCATTGTGCCAGGGTCAGGTCGAGCAGCGGCGCATGGTCCCAGACGCCGGCATTGTTCACCAGGTCGTCGATGCCGCCCCAGGCCGCGGTCATCTTGTCCAGCACGCCGTCGATCGCGGCGGCATCGGTGACGTCGCCCTGGTGCCAGAGCGTATTCGCGTCGCCGATCTCCTCCGCCGTCCGCCGCGCCGCGGCGCCGTCGCGATCGAACAGCGCCACGCGCCATCCCTTGCCGACGAGCAGCCGCGCCGTCGCGGCGCCGATGCCGGCCCCGCCCCCCGTGATCAGGGCGCGCCGGCCCGCCACCTGTGCCGTTGTCATGTCCTTCGCCCACATTGCCTGCCCCACCAGCATGCTAGTGCAACGCGCCTGCGCGTGCCAAGGCGCGACGGGCCTGTCGTCGTGCTGCCAATCACCCGCTTTGGGATCTGGAGCTGCCCGCGCGAATCAGGTCTTGCCGAGGCCCCGCGCAAGGGATCGCGCAGCCGCCGGTGCGCTCCTTGCCGGGACATTGGTGAAACCCAGCAGCAGGCCCGGCGCATAGGGCCGCCCGACACCGCAATTGGAGAGCGCCGCCGCGGCAATGCCCTGCCGGTTCAGTGCCGCAACCAGGGGTTCGTCCTTGCGGTCGCGCGGCAACCGCGCCAGGAGATGCATGCCGCCCGCCTGCAGTTCGATTCCGAGGGCCGATCCCAATTCCAACCGCAGAGCCGCGACCAGAGCCGCCCGCCGTTCGGCGTAGAGAATGCGCATGCGACGGATGTGCCGGGCCAGATAGCCCTTGTCGACGAAATCCGCGATTGCCGCCTGGACCAGCGCGGCCGGCGGCGGCTGCAGGGCAGCAGCGGTCTCGACGAAACGCTGTGCCAGCGCCGCCGGCGTCACCAGATAGCCGACGCGCAGGCCTGGCGAGAGAACCTTGCTGAACGTGCCGATGAACAGCACACGGTCGTGCCGGTCGATGCTTTTCAGCGCCGGCAGCGGCCGGCCCTGGTAGCGGAATTCCGAATCGTAGTCGTCTTCGATGATCCAGCCTTCCGTCCGCGCGGCCCAGGCGAGCAGCGCCATACGGCGTGGCAGCGAGAGCGTGAGGCCGAGCGGAAACTGGTGTGTCGGCGTCACCAGCGCGAAGCGGACGCCGCGATGCCTCGCCTCGACCGAGCCGATATCGACTCCCTCCTCGTCGACCGGTGCGCCGACCAATCGCATGCCCGCCAGCCGCAACGCCGTGTGGCCGATATGGTAGCCAGGATGTTCGACGAAAATCGCGTCGCGCGGACGCATCAGCGTCCGCGTAATGAGGCCAAGGGCTCCCTGGTAGCCGGTTGTGACCAGGACCTGCGCCGGGTCGCAGGCGACCCCGCGCGCCACGGCCAAATGGCGGGCGATCTGCACCCGCAGGGCCCAATGGCCGGCGCCCGGTTGATACGCCAGATCGGCGGGACCCAACGCACGGGCCTGCCGGGCGACCAGCCGTGCCCAGACTTTTTGCGGGAAGGCATCGAGGGCCGGCAACCCCAGCTGGAACAAGCGCGGCATTCCGGTCGGGAGGTCCGACCCGGCTCCGGCATCCGGTGCAGTGGAAACCGTCGCACGGGCATCCCGCCCCGGTCGCAACAGCTTGCGGTCGAGCGCCGGGTCGACCAGCGTGCCGGCTGCCCCGCGGGCAACGATGTAGCCCTCGCCTGCCAACAGGTGGTACGCCGCCTCGATCGTACCGCGCGCCACCGACAATTGCGCCGCCAGGCTGCGCGCGGAGGGGAGCCGCGCCCCGGGCGCCAGCCGGCCGGCCAGAATCGCATCGGCGATGCGGGCATAGAGTTGTCGATAGACCGGCAGCGGGCTGGCCTGGTCCAGCGCCAGGCGGGAAAGTTCCGACGATCGGATCATGGCCTAGTCCATTTATCATTTCTTGGCCATTTTTGAAAGCCAAGGCCGGGGCCACATTGGGACATGACCCGAGATGGAGTTGCCCGTGTCCAGTCCAGCCAGCCTCGCCATCGGAACTGCCCGCCCGATGCTACCGCGCGTCGGTCCGGCATTCGCCGCCGTGCTCGCGGCTTGCGGCCTCGCCGCGGCGACCGCAGTGCTCATGCAGCGGGGCGCGGCCCCCGCCATCCACGGCCATGAGGCGCCGCTCGCGATGACCACCGGCGCCTCACTGCGGCCGACGGCGCAGATCGTCTCTTCCGACGCCCTATCCCATGTCGCCGGCAAGCGCATCACCACCATGGTGGTCGAGTTCCCGCCCTCCGGCTTCTCGCCGCCGCATCACCACGGCGGTTCGGTCAGCGTCTATGTGCTGGAGGGTGCGATTCGTTCCCAGCTCGCGGGCGAGCCGCCCGCCGTGTACCGACCAGGCGAGACCTTTTTCGAGCCGCTGGGCGCCACTCACCTGGTCGCGGAGAATGTCAGCGCGACCCAGCCCGCCCGCATCCTGGCGGTGTTCGTGGCCGACGAAGGCGCCGCGCTCACCACCTATCACGAGTAAGGAGACCATCATGCAACCACGACTCAACCCCTTCACCGCCGCGCCCGACGGCTACCGCGCGATGAGCGGCCTGCAGGCCTATGCCAATGCCACCGGGATCGAGCATGCGCTGATCGAGCTGGTGAAGACCCGCGCGTCGCAGGTCAATGGCTGCGCCTTCTGCATCGACATGCATGTGACCGACGCGGTGAAGGCCGGCGAGAGCCACGCCCGGCTGCATCTGTTGAACGCCTGGCACGAGACGGATCTCTACACACCGCGCGAGCGTGCGGCGCTCGCCTGGACTGAGGCTCTCACCCGCGTGGCCGAGACCCACGTCCCGGACGATGTCTACGAGGAAGCGCGGCGCCATTTCTCCGAGAAGGAGCTGGTGGATCTGAGCTGGGTCATCGTCGCGATCAACGGCTGGAACCGTATGTGCGTCGGCTTCCGCGTGCAGCCGGCGAACACCAAGAAAAGCGCCGCGGCCTGAGCATGGATGGATCAAGTCCCCAGGCGCGTGCAGCCGATCCACACCCAAGACGGCGCACCCGCGTACTCGACAGCGAGATGAGCCATGTCGATACCGGCACAGGCGCGCCGATCGTGTTCCTGCACGGTAACCCGACCTCGTCCTATCTGTGGCGCAACATCATTCCACACCTGTCGGATCGATACCGTTGCCTTGCGCCGGACCTGATCGGCATGGGTCGCTCTGGCCCTTCGCCGCGGAATGCCTATCGGTTCGCGGACCACACCCGGTATCTCGATGCCTGGTTTGAGGCAATGCATCTTGATCGGGTGATCCTGGTGCTGCACGACTGGGGCTCGGCCCTTGGATTCCATTGGGCGCACCGGCATCCGGAGCGCGTCGCGGCGATCGCATACATGGAAGCCCTGGTTCAGCCGCGCCTGTGGTCCGATTTTCACGCCGGCCGCGACACCCTGTTCCGCGCGCTCCGCTCGGAAGCCGGCGAAGCCATGGTGGTGCGGGACAACTTCTTTATCGAGACGGTGCTGCCCAAGAGCATCCTGAGGCCGCTGTCGCCGCAGGAGATGGAGGCCTACCGCGCGCCGTTCCGCGAACCGTCGGCCCGCCTGCCGACCTTGGTGTTCCCGCGTGAACTGCCCATCGACGGCACGCCCGACGACGTCGCGCGGATCGTGGGCGACTATGGCGCCTGGCTGGCCGGCAGCGCTGTGCCTAAGCTCTTCATCAACGCCGAGCCGGGCGCCTTGCTGACCGGACGGGCGCGCGACTTCTGCCGCACATGGCCCAACCAGCGCGAGGTCACGGTCAAGGGCATCCACTACATCCAGGAGGATTCCCCCGATCAGATCGGCGAGGCCATCCGCACTTTCGTGACCTCGCTGGATCGGGCGGCCGCATGATCGACCTCTACTACTGCGCCACGCCGAATGGCCTGAAGCTCCGCCTCTTCCTCGAAGAAACGGCATTGCCGCATCGCATCATCCCGGTCGACATCGGCAAGGGCGAGCAGTTCGAGCCGGCCTTTCTCACCATCTCGCCCAACAACAAGATCCCGGCCCTGGTCGACCACGCGCCGGCCGATGGCGGCGCGCCGATCAGCCTGTTCGAATCCGGCTCGATGCTGCTCTATCTCGCCGAGAAAGCCGGCCGATTTCTCCCGACGGAGCTGCGTGGCCGCCTCGAGGTGCAGACCTGGCTGTTCTGGCAAATGGCCGGTTTAGGGCCGATGGCCGGTCAGATCGGCCACTTCAACGTCCATGCACCCGAAAAGGTGCCCTACGCCATCGACCGCTATGCGCGCGAGACCAAGCGGCTCTATGGCGTGCTCGACCGGCGTCTCGCCGGGCGCGACTTCATCGCCGGCGCCTACTCCATCGCCGACATGGCCTGCTACCCCTGGATCGTGCCGCACCAGGCGCACGGCCAGGACCTCGCCGACTTTCCCAATCTGGCGCGCTGGTTCGCGGCGATCCGCGCTCGCCCGGCGACGCAACGCGCCTATGCCGGCGCAGCGGAGGCCTATGCGCGTCGGCAGATCTCCGAACAGGAACGGCAGGTTCTTTTCGGCCAGAGCGCCGCGCGTTGAACACATCCGCCACGCCGGGGATCAGGCCGCGCCCGCATCGAACGCGATCAGCGCCGCGCGCTTCTCGGCATCTGTCATGAACGAGGCGGCGAAGCCGTTGCGCGCGATCGCGGTCAGTTGCGCCTCGGACAGACCGAGCGCCATGCCGACGCTGGAGAAGTTTTCGTTCATGTAGCCGCCGAAATAGGCGGGGTCGTCGGAATTGACGGTGACGAACAGGCCGGCATCAAGCATCCGCGTTAACGGGTGGTCGCGCATGTCCCTGACCACGCAAAGCCGGAGGTTGGAGAGCGGGCAGACGGTCAACGGCACGCCGTCCCTGGCCAGCCGCCGCACCAGCGCCGCATCCTCGAGCGACCGGTTGCCGTGGTCGATGCGGTCGACGCCGAGGATGTCCAGCGCTTCCCACACATATTCCGGCGGCCCCTCCTCGCCCGCATGGGCGACCAGCTTGAGGCCGGCCTCGCGGGCGCGGCGGAATACGTTCTTGAACTTCGACGGCGGGTGGCCCTTCTCGGAGGAATCGAGGCCGATGCCAACGATCATGTCCTTGTGGGGCAGCATCTGGTCCAGCGTGCGCTCGGCATCGGCCTCATCGAGATGGCGCAGGAAGCACATGATCATGCGCGAGCTGAGGCCCAGCGTATCCTCCGCCACCGCCTGGGCACGGCACAGCCCGGCGATCACGGTCTCGAAGGGGACACCCCGGCCGGTATGCCCCTGCGGGTCGAAGAAGAACTCGACATAGCGGACGTTCTGCGCCGCCGCCTTGCGGAAATAGGCCATGGCGAGATCGTAGAAATCCGCCTCGGTCAGCAATACGGACATGCCCTGGTAATAGAGGTCGAGGAAGTCCTGCAGGTTGGAAAAGGCGTAGGCGCGCTTCAGCGCCTCGACGGATTCGTAGGCCAGCCTCACGTTGTTGCGCCGCGCCAGGGCGAACATCAGTTCCGGCTCCAGGCTGCCTTCGATATGGATGTGCAGCTCCGCCTTCGGGAGCTTGGCGATGGTCGCGGCAATATCGGACATCGGGCGCCTCAAACGAAAATTCCCTCCCCCGTTTCCGGGGGAGGGAGATTCGTCAATCTCGACCTCAGCTCGGGATCTGGCCGTCGATGCCGTCGGCGAGCCAGTTCATCCCGGCGATGGCGCCGTCATCGAGGGCGGTGCCGGCGGGCACCTTCTCGGCGCCGCTCTGGTCCTTGATCGGGCCCTGGAAAATGACGATCTTGCCGCTGGCGATGTCGGCTTCCGTCGCCTTGCCGGCGGCGGATGCTTCGTCGGTCATGTTGGCATAGGGCGCCATCACCAGCATGCCGGAGGCGAGGCCACCCCAGGTGTCGGTGCTGGTCCAGGTGCCGGCGATGGCATCCTTGGTGCGCTGGATGTAGTACGGCTTCCAGAAATCGACCGAGGCGGTCAGCTGCGCCTTCGGCGCCAGGCTGCTCATGTCGCTCGCCTGGCCGAAGCCGACCACGTTGCGCTGCTGGCAGACCTGCAGCGGCGCGCCGGAATCGGTGTGCTGGGCGATCACGTCCGCGCCCTGGTCGATCAGCGCCTTGGCGGAATCGCCTTCCTTGCCAGGATCGTACCACGCATTGACCCAGACGATCTTCATCCGCGCATTCGGATTGACCGAGCGCATGCCGAGGATGAAGGCGTTCATGCCCATGACGACTTCCGGGATCGGCACCGAGCCGATATAGCCGACGATGCCGGATTTCGACATGTGGCCGGCGATCACGCCCTGCACATAGCGGCCTTCATAGAACCGGATGTTGTAGGTGCTGACATTGGCGTCGCGCTTGTAGCCGGTGGCATGCTCGAACTTCACGTCCGGGAAACGCTTCGCCACCTTCAGCGTTGGATTCATGAAACCGAAGGAGGTGGTGAAGATCAGCTTGTTGCCCTTGTTGGCGAGTTCGGCGATGACGCGCTCGGCATCGGGGCCTTCCTTCACGCTTTCGACATAGGTGGTCTTCACCGCGGCGCCCAGTTCCTCCTCGATCGCCTTGCGGGCGACGTCATGGGCGTGGGTCCAGCCGAAATCCTCGACCGGGCCGACATAGATGAACCCGACGCCGAACGGATCGGCGGCGGCCGCAGACCGGATGATGGTCGGCGCGGCGCCGGCCAGAAGACCCGCTCCCAGCAGCTTGTTGAACGTTCTGCGCTTCATGATTTGTGCCTCCTTATTGGCGTTCTTCGTTGCGATATTTGTTGCAGAGTTTCACACGGAAAACCAAGAAAATCTCCGTTACCTGACCATCAACCCGCCGCATGGAACGGGCGTCCCAGGCAGGCCGGTGCGTTCAGCCGGATCTTCGCCCGGTCGCGCGAGATCAGCACCAGGACCAGGATCGTCGCCAGGTACGGCAGCGCCGAGACCAGCTGCGACGGCACGGTTATCCCCAGTCCCTGCACGTAGAGCGACAGGTACATGATGCCGCCGAACAGATAGGCCCCGGCCAGCAGCCAGCCGGCCCGCCAGGTGGCGAACACCACCAGCGCCAGCGCGATCCAGCCGCGCCCGGCGGTCATGTTCTCCGCCCAGCTGGTCGAATAGGCGAGCGACATATAGGCGCCGGCCAGGCCGGACATCGCACCGCCAAACATCGTCGCCAGGTACCGGATCAGGATGACGGGATAGCCGATGGCATGCGCGGCATCGTGCGAATCCCCCACTGCCCGCAGTACCAGCCCCCGATGGCTGCGGCGGAGGAACCAGGCAACACCGGCGACCGCCACCAGCGAGGCATAGACCAGCGCATCCTGCCCGAACAGGATCGGGCCGAGATATGGCAGGTCGCTCAAGCCGGGAAGCGCCAGCTTGGGCAGCGGCGCCACCGCGGTGCCGACATAGCTTGACCCCACCAGCGCGCTCAGCCCGGTGCCGAAGATGGTCAAAGCCAGCCCAGTCGCCACCTGGTTGGCAAGAAAAGTGAGCGTGAGGATGCCGAAGATCAGCGCCATGCCCATGCCCGCCAGCACCGCGAGGAGGATGCCGAGCGTGGCGCTGCCGGTATGCACGGTGGCGGCGAAGCCGACGATGGCGCCGACCAGCATCATGCCCTCGACGCCGAGATTGAGGACGCCGGATTTCTCCGTCACCAGTTCGCCCGTCGCCGCCAGCAACAGTGGCGTCGAGGCGGTCATCACGCTGAGGATGAAGCTGACGATGAGCGCCTGATCCATCACGCCGCTCCCGCCCCTGAAGCCGACGGGCGTGGCTTGGCCACGCGCAGCCGATAGAGGATCAGCACGTCGCAGGCGAGCAGGAAGAACAGCAGCACGCCCTGGAAGATGCCGGTAACCGCATTGGGCATGCCGAGGTCGATCTGCGCCGTCTCGCCGCCGAGATAGGACAGCGCCAGGATGAGGCCGCCGCAGATCACGCCGATCGGATGCAGCCGGCCGAGGAAGGCGACGATGATGGCGGTGAAGCCGTAGCCGGGCGAGATCTGCGGCGTCAGCTGGCCGACCGGGCCGGAGACTTCGAACATGCCGGCGATCCCCGCGAGGCCGCCGCCGGTCAGCAGCGACAGCCAGATCAACCGGCTCTGGCTGAAGCCGGCGAAGCGCGCCGCGCGCGGCGCCTGGCCCAGCACGCGCAGCTGGAACCCAATGACCGAGCGCGTCAGCACGATCCAGCCGAGGATGCCGGCCAGCAAGGCGACCAGCACGCCCAGATGCACGCGCGTCCCCGCGATGAGGAGCGGCGCGGTGGCATTGGCGGAGAACAACGCCGTCTGCGGAAAGCCGTAGCCCTCGGGGTCGCGCCACGGCCCGGTGACCAGATAGATCAGCAGCAGCTGCGCCACATAGGTCAGCATCAGGCTGGTCAGGATCTCGTTGGCGTTCCAATGCGTGCGCAGATAGGCCGGGATCGCCGCCCAGACCATGCCACCGATGCAGCCCAGCACGATCATGCCGGGAATGAGCAGGAGCGCCGGCGCGTCGGGAAAGCCGAGTGCCAGCCCGCCGGCGAAGATGGCGCCCAGCGTGTATTGCCCCTCGGCGCCGATGTTCCAGACATTGGCGCGGAAGCCGAGCGACAGACCGACGCCAATGAGGATCAGCGGTGCGGCCTTGACGAACAGCTCCGGCAGGCCGGACGAGCTCACCAGCGGCGCCACCAGGAACACGTAGAGCGATTCCAGCGGATCCTTGCCGAGGACCGAGAAGATGATTGCCGAGGCGACGATGGTCAGCGCCATCGCCAGGACCGGGGACGCATAGGTCCACAGCTTCGAATGCGCGCCGCGCGGCTCAAGCCGAAGCATCTGCGGCCCCCGTACCGTATTCCGCGGTCCTGTGCCCGCCGCCCATCCATTGCCCGATCTGCTCGACGGTCGCCTCGGCCACCGGAACGGTCTGCGACAGACGGCCTTCCGCGATCACCGCGATGCGGTCGCAGAGCGCGAATATCTCGTCGAGGTCCTGCGAGATCACCACCACCGCGGCGCCGCCGCTGGCAAGGTCCATCAGGGCCTGGTGGATCGCCGCCGCGGCGCCGGCGTCGACGCCCCAGGTCGGCTGCGAGACGACCAGCACGCTCGGCCCCTGCTTCACCTCGCGCCCGACGATGAATTTCTGCAGATTGCCGCCCGACAGCGACCGCGCTTCGGCCGCCGATCCGGTAGTGCGCACGTCGAAGCTCTTGATCACGTCGTCGGCGAAGCCGGCGCTCTTGGCGGCATTGATGATGCCATGCCGCGAGAGCATCTGCCGCACGTTGCCGGACAGGAAGGCGTTCTCCGACAACGACATGTCGCGCACGGCGCCATGGCCGTTGCGTTCCTCGGGCACGAAACATCCGCCCAGCGCGCGGCGCTCGCGCGGGCCCATGCGGCCGGCCGGCACGTTGTCGATCAGGATCGCATCCGGGCTCGGCGCCAGCATCTCGCCGGACAGCGCCGACATCAGCTCGCCCTGGCCGTTGCCGGCGATGCCGCCGATGCCGAGAATCTCGCCGCCCTTGACGGTCAGGCTGACCTGCTTCAGGTCGGTGCCGAACTGCTGTTCCGATTTGAGGCTGAGCTCTTTCACCACCAGCCGCGCCGCGCCCTCCCCGGCGCTGCGGCCCTGATGGCTTGCCGCCTTCAGCTCGGTCCCGATCATCAGCTCGGCCAGCCGGCGCGCGGTTTCCTGGCGTGGATCGCAATGGGCGACCACCTTGCCCAGGCGCATGATGGTGGCGCGCTCGCAAAGCGCGCGGATCTCTTCCAGCTTGTGGCTGATATAGAGGATGGCGCAGCCTTCGCGCGCCAGCCGCCGCAGGGTCTCGAACAGCTTCTCGACCTCCTGCGGGGTCAGCACCGAGGTCGGCTCGTCCATGATCAGCAGCTTGGGTTTCTGCAGCAGGCAGCGCACGATCTCGATGCGCTGCCGCTCGCCGACCGAGAGGTCGTGCACCGCCTTGTCGGGATCGAGCTGCAGGCCATAGGCGCGGCCGATCTCGCCGATGCGCGTGCGCAGTCCCCTGCGATCGGCGGCGTCGGTCAGCCCGAGGGCGATGTTCTCGGCGACGGTCAACGCCTCGAACAGCGAGAAGTGCTGGAACACCATGCCGATGCCCAACCGCCGGGCGTGATTCGGATTCTGGACAACGACCGATTGGCCCTGCCAGCGGATCTCGCCCGCGTCGGGTTTCAAAACGCCGTAGATGATCTTTACCAGCGTGCTCTTGCCGGCGCCGTTCTCGCCCAGCAGCGCGTGGACCTCGCCTGGCAGGATGGTGAGGTCGACATGATCGTTCGCCAGGCAGCCAGGGAACTGCTTCACGATTCCCGCAAGCTGCAGCAGCGGCGTCGCGCCGTCCGCCCGTTGCTCCCAATCCGCCTGCCCCGTCATGTCCCCCTCTGCTTATGCTGCAGTTTTAGCGGGCGTCGCCGTCCAAGTCACCCCGCCCCGCGCATTCCTCGGCGCGGATCGTCATTCTCCATGGCATTGCCGGCGATCCGCGGCAAGGTCAGCAGCTGCGCCGCCACCGAGACTGCTATGGACATAGGCTGCTTGCCCGGAATTTGGGCAAGGCCGATCGGGCAGACCAGCCGGCCGAGCGCCTCCGGGCCGTGGCCGCGCGCCTTCAACCCGCTGAGGAAGCGCGCTTTCTTGGTGGCGCTGCCGATCAGTCCGACAAAGGCGGCATCGCCGCGCTTCAGGATGCGGTCGCAGATTTCCAGGTCGAGCTGGTGGCTGTGCGTCAGCACCAGGAACAGGCTGGCGGCGGGCGCCGAATCCACCGTCGCCGCCAGTTGCGGCTCGACGATCGTGCTCACGCCGGCCGGCAGGACTTCCGGGAACTGTCCCCGACGGCTGTCGAGCCAGGTCAGGTCGAACTCCAGCTCCGCCAGCACGGTCGCCAGCGCGCGCCCGACATGGCCGGCGCCATAGACCCAGAGCGGCCGCGCCGCGCGGCGGACAACCTCGGTCACGCGCCAGCCATCGCCCTCCGCCTCCACGCAGCCGGCCGCGTCATCCGTCGCTGCGGGGTACCAGGTCTTGCGGCCATCGCCCTGGGTCATCAGGCTTGCCGGCACCGCGGCGTTGCAGCACCGCCGCCACTCCTCCAGCCAGCCGCGATCCGCGCCAGAAACCGGTTCCAGCAGCAGGCGCACGGCGCCGCCGCAGCATTGCCCGAGATCGGGGCCGAGCGAATGCCGGATCAGGCTTGGCAACGCCGCGCCCGCGCCGAGCAATTCCCGGGCGCGATCGATCGCCAGCAGCTCGAGCTGCCCGCCGCCGATCGACCCGACGATGTCGCCGGCGCGCACCAGCATCTTCGCGCCTGCCTCGCGCGGCGTGGAGCCCTTCGCCTCTGCCACCGTCACCAGCACCGCCGGCGCGCCCGCGTCGATGGCGGCCAAGGCGGCGCCGAGCCATGCGGGCTGCCAGGTCATGGCTTCGCCTCCAGCCGCCGGCGCAGGTCATCGACGGCGGACAACACGCGTTCGGGCGTCGCCGGGGCGTCGAGACGCGGCATCAGGCGGTACTCCGCGATGCTGGCGATGGCGTCGGAAATGGCCCGGAACACCGAGATTGCCAGCATCAGCGGCGGCTCGCCGACGGCCTTCGAGCGATGGATGGTCTCCTCGCGGTTCGGCGCGTCCTGCAGCAGCGCGATCCGGAAATCCGCCGGCCGGTCGGAACAGGTCGGGATCTTGTAGGTGCTGGGCGCATGGGTGCGCAACCGGCCCTGGCCATCGAACACCAGTTCCTCACTGGTGAGCCAGCCCATGCCCTGGATGAAGCCGCCCTCGATCTGGCCGAGGTCGATGGCCGGGTTCAGCGACTTGCCGGCGTCATGCAGGATATCCACGCGGGTCAGCGTATGCTCGCCGGTCAGGGTATCGATCAGCACCTCGCTCGCCGCCACGCCATAGGCGAAATAGAGGAACGGCCGGCCGCGCGCCGTGTCGCGGTCGTAGTGGATCTTCGGCGTGCGGTAGTAGCCGGTGGCGGAGAGCGAGACGCGGCCGAGATAGGCGCGCCGCACCAGCTCCTGGAACGGAAGCTCCTGGTTGCCCACGCGCACGCGGTTGGGCAGGAACACGACATCGGCGGCGCTGACCTTATAGGTATCGGCCGCGAAGATGGTCAGCCGGCGCTTGATCTTCTGCGCCGCCGCCTGGGCCGCCATGCCGTTCATGTCGGAGCCGGAGGATGCCGCGGTGGCGGAGGTATTCGGCACCTTGCCGGTATTGGTCGGCGTGATCTTCACCTGGTCGAGGTCGATCTGGAACTCTTCCGCCACCACCTGCGCGACCTTGACGAACAGGCCCTGCCCCATCTCGGTGCCGCCGTGGTTCAGATGCACGGAGCCGTCGGTGTAGACATGGACCAGCGCGCCGGCCTGGTTGAGGTGCGCGGTGGTGAAGGATATGCCGAACTTCACCGGCGTGAGGGCGAGGCCCTTCTTCAGATAGGTGTTCTCGGCGTTGAAGGCGCAGATGGCGGCGCGGCGCCCGGCATAGTCGGCGCTGGCCTCGAGCCGCGCCACCAGATCGGGCAGGATGTTGTCCTCGACCACCATATGATAGGGCGTGACGTTGCGCGGCGCCTCGCCATAGAGGTTGGCCTTGCGCACCTCCAGCGGGTCGAGGCCGCGATGGCGCGCGATCTGGTCCATCACCTCCTCGATCCCCATCATGCCCTGCGGCCCGCCGAACCCCCGGAATGCCGTGTTGGAGACCGTGTTGGTCTTGCAGCGATGCGAGCGGATGGCGACCGCGTCCAGGTAGTAGCCGTTGTCGGCATGGAACATGCCCCGGTCGGCGATGGCGCCGGAGAGGTCGGCGGAATAGCCGCAGCGCACCGCGTGTTCGAAGGTCACGCCCAGGATGCGCCCGCGATCGTCGAAGCCCACGTCGTAGTCGATGCGGAAGTCGTGCCGCTTGCCGGTGGCGATCATGTCGTCGTCGCGGTCGAGGCGGCACTTGACCGGCCGCTGCAGCTTCACGGCCGCCAGGGCCGCGATGGCGGCCCATTGCGAGGCCTGGGTCTCCTTGCCGCCGAAGCCGCCGCCCATGCGCCGGCATTCCACCGTGACCGCATTGGCCGGCCGGCCGAGGACGTGCGCGATGTTGTGCTGCACCTCGGAAGGATGCTGGGTCGAGCAATGGATCGTGACGTCGCCGTCCTCGCCCGGCATCGCCAGCGAGACCTGGCCCTCCAGGTAGAAATGATCCTGCCCGCCGACACGGAAGGTGCCGCCCAGGCGATGCGGCGCGGCGGCGATGGCGGCGGCCGCCTCGTTGCGCTTCATCTCGTGCGGCGGCAGCACGGTAAGGTCCTGCTCCAGCGCCTGCTCGACCGTCAGCACGGCCGGCAGTTCCTCGTATTCGACCTTCGCCAAACGGGCCGCGCGGCGCGCCGCTTCGTGGCTTGTGCCGATGACGGCAAACAGCACCTGGCCGTGGAACTCGACCAGATCGCCGGCGAAAACCGGATCGTCGCCGGCATGGATCGGCGACACGTCGTTGATGCCGGGAATATCCCTGGCGGTGAGCACCGCCACCACACCCGGCGCCACCGCGACCGCCGACAGATCCATGCCCGTGATCCGCGCATGCGCCTTGGTGGCCAGACCCGGCGCCGCGAAGAGCGTGCCGGCAGGCTCCGGCATATCGTCGACATAGACGGCGCTGCCGGTCACGTGCTTCCGCGCGCTGTCGTGGGCGACGGCGTCGTGCACGCCGCCCAGGATCCCCGCGGAGGTGCCGGCAGCCCTGTCAGCCATGGCCATGCGCCGCCTGGCGCTCGGTGAGGACGCGGGTCAGCGGCGGTGCCTCCGACGTCTCGGCGAAGAACTTGCGCAGCAGGTTGCCGGCGATCGTCATGCGATAGGCGGCGCTGGCGCGCATGTCGCTGATCGGCTGGTAGTCGAGCGCCAGGGCCGCCGCGGCCGCCTCGATCGTGTCGCGCGTCCACGGCTTGCCGTTCAGCGCCGCCTCGGCTTCCATGGCCCGTTTCGGAACTCCCGCCATGCCGCCGTAGCAGATGCGGATGTCGAGCACGCGGCCCGCCTCCAGGATCACGGCGAAGGCGCCCAGCACCGCCGTGATGTCCTGGTCGAAGCGCTTGGACACCTTGTAGCAGCGCAGCAGGCGACCGGGCTGGGCAATCGGCACGCGGATCGCGGCAACAAATTCGCCGGGCTGGCGATCCTGGCGGCCGTATTCGAGGAAATACTCCTCCAGCGGCAGCTCCCGGTAGCGGTCGCCGCGCCGCAGCACCAGCCGCGACCCCAGGGCGATCAGCGGCGGCGGCGAATCCCCGATCGGCGAGCCGTTGGCGATGTTGCCGCCCATGGTGCCGGCATTGCGGATCTGTTCCGAGCCGAGGCGTCGCAGGGTCGCGGCGAAATCGGGGTGATGCTCCTCGATGACCGCCAAAGCGTCGGAATAGGTCGCGCCGGCGCCGATCTCGATCCAGCGCTCCCCCACCGCGATCTGCTTCAGGTCGGCGACGTCGCCCAGATAGATGATGGTGTCCAGCAGGCGCAGCTGCTTGGTGATCCATAGGCCGACATCGGTGCCGCCGGCCAGGATCGTCGCGTCCGGGTGGCGCAGCAGGAGATCGGCCAGCTGTGCCGAGTTGCGCGGCGCGAAAAAGCTCCGGCCGTCGCTCCGCAGCACCGCCATCTTCCCCTCGCCGAGCGCGCGCAGCTTGCCGATGGTCTCGCCGCGACGGCGCACGAAGCGGTCCAGCGCGCCGCTCTCGCGCATCGTACCGGCGGCGGCGATGATCGGGCCGTAGCCGGTGCAGCGGCACAGATTTCCCGCCAGCGCCTCGTCGATGCGGTTGCGATCGATGCGGTCCTGGCCGTGATAGAGCGCGAACAGCGACATGACGAAACCGGGCGTGCAGAAGCCGCATTGCGAGCCGTGATGATCAACCAGCGCCTGCTGGCAAGGGTGCAGCGCGCAGCCGCCTTCCGCATCCGTCGGATCGGCCAGATCCTCCACAGTCAGCAACTGCTTGCCGTCCAGCGTGCCGACCAGCTGGATGCAGGCATTGACCGCCCGATAGACCAGGCGCC
This sequence comes from Dongiaceae bacterium, assembly GCA_044226685.1. GTDB lineage: Bacteria > Pseudomonadota > Alphaproteobacteria > Dongiales > Dongiaceae > Dongia_A. Next base: position 13,149 of record JBGAGP010000043.1, on the reverse strand, counting down.
CCTCCTCCAGCGTACCCAGCACCACGGTGCAGGCCCCGCAATCGCCCTCGCCGCAGCCTTCCTTGGTGCCGCGCCGCCGCTCGTGCTGGCGCAGGTAGCTCAGCACCGTCGTGTTCGGGTCGAGATCCGCCAGCTCGCGCGCCTCATCGCCTAACAGAAAGCGGATCGGGCGCGTTGGCTCGTTCATGCTCACGACCCGCGATAAGTCGAGTAGGCGAAGGGCGAGACCAGCAGCGGCACGTGATAGTGCTGGTCTTCCGCCATGCCGAAGTGAATCGAGATGACGTCGACGAAGCGCGGCTCAGGCAAGGCGACGCCGAGACGGGCGAAGTAGTCGCCGGCGGCAAAAGTCAGTTCATAGCTGCCGATGGCAAATGCAGCGCCTTCGAGCAAGGGCCGGTCGCAGCGGCCATCCGCATTGGTGACGAAGTCACCGAGCTTGCGACGCGCGCCACCGGCTTCCAGCCGATAGAGCGCCATGGCGACACCCTCCGCCGGGCGGCCACGCGCGGTGTCCAGGACATGGGTGGTCAGCCGTCCCATTGCCGGTTCCCCTCGTGCCACGTGGCAATCCGACCGTCACTGCGACCCGCCGAAACTTGCCAACAGGCAAAAGATACCGCGATTCCAAGGACATCGGCGGTCGATTATGCGGAATCCGACCCAAAACACTATCAACGGACACTTGAAGGTCTCTCGCCTTCGAGCGCGGCAATTAAGGAATATCAACCGCTTATCGACTGGCACGCCCCGGCGAAGGGATCGTAGCGTCCGAAGCCCCAATCAACCGGGCGGATCTCGCCCTCGGCCATGGTCCAGGCCAGGCTCACCGGCCACAGCGCCGCCTTGTAGACGAGATAGCCGACCAAAGCAGGCGTGCGGGCCTCCGGCGACCAGTCGAAACGCGCGAGGCAGCGATCGAGGCTATCGGACTTGGCCACCAGTTCCATCTGCCCGTAGCTCACCAGCGCCACCAGGGTGCCGAAGCCGACATAGAACCGCGCCAGCGCCCGGCGCACGGAAGCCCAAGGCTTGTAGTCCGGCTCCAGCATTGGCCCCTCCCCGACAGAGCGCCTTGCCTCGCACGCATCGACATCCTAATCCATCCATCGCCCATCGCCGAGAGGATGTCCATGCCCGTGATTTTCCGCCCCGCCACGCGCGCAGACCTGCCGCGCATCGTCGCCCTGATCGCCGAGGACCAGATCGGCCAGACGCGCGAGGACGCCTCGATGCCGCTGGGCGATGCTTATACCGAGGCCTTCGCCGCGATCGAGCGCGACGCGAACCAGGTGCTGGCGGTGGCCGAAATCGACGGCGCGGTGATCGGCTGCCTGCAGATCACCTACATCCCGGGCATCTCGCGCAAGGGCATGTGGCGCGGCAACATCGAATCCGTGCGCGTGGCCAGCGACCTGCGCGGCAGAGGCATCGGCCGCGCGTTCTTCGACTGGGCGATCGCGCGTTGCCGCGACCGCGGCTGCGGCCTGGTGCAGCTCACCATGGACAAGCGGCGCAGCGACGCGTCGCGCTTCTACCGGTCGCTCGGCTTCACGCCGAGCCATGAGGGCATGAAGCTCTCGCTCTGATCGCCGCTATTGCGCGACGCAACCGGCCGGGTCGCTGCAGCCGCCGGCATCGGCGGGAACCGGCTGGGACTGGGGCTGGGGTTGCGGCTGCGGCTCGGGCTGTTGTTGGGGCTGCTGCTGGGGTTGCGGTTCGGCCTGTACCACGGGCTCAGGCTCCGGCTGCGGCATGGGCTCGGTTTGCGGCGCGGCCTCGGTTTCGGGCTGAAATTCGGGCTGCGGCGCGGCAACCGGTTCCGCCGGCGCGGCGTCGGTGACGTTCTCCTCCACCGGAACGATCGGCGGATTGTCGGCCGGAGGCGCTTCCACAGGCGCGACATCGGCGACCGGCGGTTCTTCCGTCGCAGCGGGCGCTTCCGCCGGCATCCCGCTTTCGACCGGCGCCGGCTCGGCAGGCGCATCGGCATCGCCCGAAGCAGGCGGCTCCGGCAGGGCGACGGGCTGCGGCTTCACGACGCTCGCGCCCGGCGCGCCGGGGCCCAACACGTCGGCCAGATCATCGGCGGCGGCGCGGCCGAAATAGATCTGGGTCAGCGTGATGCTGGGGCCGTTCTTGTCGGAGCAGACCTTGGTGGCGTTGACGCAGGTGACGTAGCGCTCCGGCACGAAGCTGTCGCCGGTTAGCCAGGTGTTCACCTTGCGCTCCGCCTTGTCGCCGAAGATGTCGTCGGTCCAGTCGGCGTCGAGGCCGCCGGCATCCGAGCAGGTGCGCGTGCGGCGATCGCAGGTGACGCCGCGCTTGGGCGCGAACAGGAACACCTGCTCGCCGTATTTGCGCACCGACTGGTTGGCGTCGTGCTCGCTGAAGTAGCGCTGCGTCGCGAAGTAGTCGAGGCCGTAGCGGTCGTAGCAGATCTCCCGCGCGCGGTCGCAGGTGATGCCGCGCGCCGGACGGAACAGCACGCCGCCATTGCCGTAACTGCCATTGCTGTTGCCGTACCCATAGCCGCCGCCGACCCCGACGCCGCCATAGCCGGCGGGCTGGCCGCCCCAGGATCCGCCATTCGACGCGGAGTTTCCCGAATAGCCGTATTGCGAGCAGGCGCCGAGGCCGAGCATCAGCGCGAAAGACAGGATCCGAAACGCGTTCATGAAAATACCGGTGCAGCTGAAATCGACCTGGAGTTTACCAGGGCCGCCGCCGGCTCCGCCGTTCACATGCGCGCGATCTGGTGCTGCTCCCTGTGCGATACCTCACAGTCTTTCGCGACCTCGGCCAGGATCCAGTCGCGGAAAGCGCGGATTTTCGGCGATTTGGCGCGGTCGGCGCGGTAGGCCAGCCAATAGTTCTGGTCCATGCGGTAGACGATATCCGACGCGCAGACCAGCCGGCCGCTCGCCAGTTCATCGGCGAAGAACTCCGGCGTCAGCAAGGCGATGCCCTGCCCCGCCATCGCCGCGACGCCCAGCATCTGCTGGGTCTGCGCCGCCATCGACGGGCCGCCCTCATAGACCGGGTTGTCGATGCCGGCGACCTTGAACCAGCCGCGCCAGCACTCGTCCTGCCAGTCGAGCAGCGGCAATTTCAGCAGGTCCGCCGGCTTGCGGGCCTGCCCCGCGCGCTTGAGGAAATCAGGGCTGCACATCGGCACCATCTCCATCGCGAACAGGCGGTGCGATTTCAAGCCCGGCCATTCGCCCTTGCCGCCGCGGATGGCGATGTCGAATTCCGCCTCGCGCAGGTCGTAGGTGCGCCACGACGCGTCGAGCCTGACCGCGATCTCCGGATGCGCGATCTGGAATCCGCCCAGCCGCGGCACCAGCCAGTTGGTGCAGAAAGTGCTGACCACGGTGAGCGAGAGCACGTTGGCCTCGCCCTCCTGCAGCCCGGCGAAGGCGGCGCCCAGACGCTGGAACGCATCGGCCACCGCCGGCGCCAGCTTGCGCCCCGCCTCCGACAGCTCGACCTTGCGCGCCTGGCGCAGGAACAGCGGCAGGCCGACCCGGTCCTCCAGCAGCTTCACCTGATAGGAGATCGCCGCCTGGGTCATGCCCAGCTCCTCGCCCGCCTTGGTGAAGCTCCCATGGCGGGCGGCGGCCTCGAAGGCCCGTATGGCGGAAAGGGGCGGCAGCTTGGCCATGGCGATCCATAAGGTAGCTTAGGGCTATTCCCCTGAGGATCGGTTTGTTTTTGGCGTTTGTCCAGGCCAGATTCCTAAGCGAGAGCATAAGCCCCCTTTGGGCTTAGGAGGTTTCCCAATGAATCAGAGCCCTGGCCTGACCCTGATCGCCCCGGCCCCGCGCGGCCGGTTGGCCCGTATCCTGGAGTGGTTCCGGCGCCCGGCGCCACGCAACGGCCTGATCCGGCCGGAGACGATGACCCGGCACACGCTGCGCGACATCGGCCTGGCCGAGGACCTGCGCGGCAACCACCTGCTGGGCGATGGCTGGCTGCGGCGGTGAGCGCTCATCCTGCCGCCAGCGCCACATTGTCGTCCGTCAGTTCCGCCATCAGCGCGGCCGCTGAACGGTGCCGCAGGTTGGGCGCGATCTGGCCGCTCCACAGCGAGACGAGGTCGCTGCGCCCCGCCGCCTGCACCACCGGGCGCAACTGCGAGAGGAACCAGTTCTGCACCGGGAAGGGCGCCGGGCTTGCCTGGCCCGCAGCCCATTCCTCGCTCCAGCGGTTGCGGATGCCGCGCGCGAGGCGGCCGGAAAAGGCGCGGGTCAGCATCGTGCGCTCCGCCCGCGCATCGAACAAGGCCGCGCGATGTGCCTCCGATGCGTTCGACTCCACGCAGGCGAGAAACGCCGTGCCAATCTGCGCCGCCTGCGCCCCGAGAACGAGCGCCGCCCTCGCGCCGGCGCGGTCGGCGATCCCGCCGGCGGCGATGACCGGCCGCGTCACCCGGCGCGCGACGAGTTGTGTGAGCGCGAAGGTGCCCATCAGCGACTCCTCCGCCGGTGCCAGGAAGGCCGGCCGATGCCCACCCGCCTCGAACCCGGTGGCGACGATGAGGTCCACCTCCGCCGCCTCCAGCGCCAGGGCCTCGGCGATCGACGTGGCGGCGCCCACCGTGACGATGCCGCGCACGCGGCAGGCCGCCAGGATGCGCGGCGCGGGAATGCCGAAGACGAAGCTGAAGACCGGCGGGCGCGCCTCGAGCAGCGCCTCGACCTGATCTTCGAAGCGGTGATGGATGATCGCTGGTAGTGTCGGCTTCGCCACGCCGAGCTCGTTGAAATAGGACGCGAACATCGGCCAATAGCGGTCGAAGGTCTCGGCGTCCAATGTCGCGCCGCCGGCATCGTAGTCGGAGACCCAGAGGTTGAGCGCGAAGGGCTGCGACGTCAGCGCGCGGATCTCCGCTCCAGTTCTTAGGATGTCGTCCGGCGCGAGGTGATGCGCCCCGAAGGAGCCGAGCCCGCCCAGATTCGAGACCGTCGCGGTGAGGCGCGCGGTGGAGAGGCCGCCGCCGAACGGGCCTTGCACGATCGGATGCGCGATGCCCAGCCGCACCGTCGCCGCGTTCGAGTGTCCCAGGCTCATGGTGATGCTCCGTCGTTGTCCGGCCTCAGCCGCTTCCTACGACAGGGAGATAACCTTTGTATATCTGGTTACCAGAGGTTACTTTGAGATTGTGGTAACCGCGCGGTAACCGGAGGCTTCGATGGCGTTGCGCCTGCGCAGGAACCGGACGGCCCCGCCGCCGCCGGCCTGCCCCCTGACCGAGTGCCTGTCGCTGATCGGCGGCGCCTGGACGCCGAACGTGATCTGGTACCTGGGCGAGGCGCCCCGCCGCTTCGGCGAGCTCCGCGTCGACATTCCGAAGATCTCCGCCAAGATGCTGAGCGCCCGGCTGCGCGACCTCGAGCGCAAGGGCGTGGTCAGCCGCAAGGTTATGCCGACCTCGCCGCCGGCCGCGGAATACGCACTGACCGAACTGGGGCGCGAGCTGCTGCCCGCCATCAAGGCGATCGTGCAGGTAGGCGAGAAACTGAAGCGCGCGACCGGACGGGCACGCTAGGCGCCAGGCGCCGCCTTGACCGGCGCGCGCCGGCGGCGGCGCGGCTTGGGCGCCTCGCCTTCGGCGCGGGCCGGCGCTTCGGGCTTCAGCCGCACCTTCAAGCGGCGGCCTTCCGACTGGTCGATCTCGAAACCGCCGCTCTTGCGCACCAGGTCGCTGAGCTTGGCGCAACCGTAGCTGCGCGGATCGAAGTCCGAGGCGAAATTGGCGATGCGCTGGCCGAGCTGGCCGAGGCCGACCCAGCCATCCTCGCTGTCCATCTGGGCGATGGCCTTTCTTAGAATCGGCAAGGCGTCGCCGGGCGATCCCTGCGCCGCCCGCGCCGGCGCCGCCTCGCCCTGGCGCGCCGCCTGCGCGCCGACCAGCAGGTTCTCGGTATAGATGAAGCGCCGGCAGGCCTGGCGGAAGCTCTCCGGCGTCTTGCGCTCGCCGAAGCCGAAGACGTCCAGCCCCTCCTCGCGGATGCGCGCGGCAAGGCGGGTGAAGTCGCTGTCCGACGAAACCAGGCAGAAGCCCTCGAACCGCCCGCTATGCATCAGATCCATCGCGTCGATGACCAGCGCGATGTCAGAGGCGTTCTTGCCGGTCACATAGGCGAATTGCTGATGCGCGATGATGGCGTGCTTGGACAGGATGTCGGTCCAGCCGCGCAAGGCGGGCCGGGTGAAGTCGCCATAGATGCGCCGCACGCTGGCCTCGCCCAGCTGCGCGATCTCCTCGAACAGCCGGTCGGCGATCTTGGCCGAGGTGTTGTCGGCATCGATCAGTACGGCGAGGCGCGGCGAGCGGGGTTCAAGGGCCATGAGGGCGACTCCGGGTGGATGCGTTCGCCGCCAGTATAAGCCTCAACTCGCATCGCGCTGCCAGCGGAATGGCCGCAATCCCCACCCCTCAATCGTCATTGCCGGGCTTGACTCACGGCTGTCCGGTTAGAGCGCGACGCCGTCATCTACCCCCTTCGTCATCGCCGGGCTTGACCCGGCGATCCAAGTTTGCGGCGCGTATGCGACATCAAAACTTGGCTTACCGGGTCTCGCCGCTGTCGCGGCGGCCCGGCAATGACGGAAAAGGGGAACGTGAAACTCGCTGCGCGGGCCTACGCCGCCCGCGTCCCGCACGGTGCCGCGCGGAGATAGCGCTCAGCCTGGGGCGGGTTCTTCGCCAGCTTGCCCGCCGGGCGGATGGGCCTGGCCACGAAATTGCCGCCGCAATTGGGGCAGGTGCCGGCATAGACCTGCTCGACGCAGGTGGCGCAGAAGGTGCACTCGAAGCTGCAGATCCGCGCCTCGGCGCTCTCGGGCGGCAGGTCGCGGTCACAGCATTCGCAATTCGGCTTCAGCTTCAGCATTTTCCAGTCTCCTTGACGCACTATTCATCGAACGGCGCGGCGTTCATCAGGGCCTGCGCATCGGGAATCTCGACACCGCCCAGGCAATGGTGCGCGACCATCGTCGCCGGGTGGAACAGATGGCTGTGCGGCTTCAGCGCCGCCTCTTGGTGGAGCAGCCCGAACAGCCCGCGTTTCAGATCAAGCCGCGGATAGGCGGCGAGAATCTCCCGCACCGCCGCCGGCGCGATCCGCTCCAGCCCAAAGCCCAGCACGTCGGCGCAGATGCCCCACTCGACCGCCTGGGCCTCGGGCTCCTTGTATGCGTTGAGGTCGAGCGGGTGCAGCGCGATGTTGTCCCAGACGAGCCAGGCCTTTTCCGCCGTATATCCGCGGGCCAGCACGAAGTCGCGCGCCACGTCGGCGCCCTCGATCTCGAAGCGGCGCGGGCCTCGCGCGTGATCGGTCAGCCCCAGATCGTGCAGCACCAGCGACACCAGCACCACCTCGCGGTCATAGGAGGGGAGTTCCGCCTGCGCGCGCAATTCGGCGAACAGGTAGCAGCGCATGACGTGGTTGAACAGCATCGGGCTGGAAACCAGCCGCGCCAGCTCGATCGCCTCGCGCGCCAGCTTGCTGTCGGGCGGGCGCACGCCGCCGATTGCCTCGGTCAGTGGAACGATGCGGGTCCGGCTCATCGTGCTCATCGGCGTCTCCTGGCGGCGGGGCCATAGCTTTACAACGGCGCCGGTTTGGCATAAATGACTATATGCCCTCGTTTCCTGCCAAACCCGCTCGCCGTCCGGCCGCCATGCCGCCGCGCCGGATCGCCTTCCTCGCCTTCGACGGCGCGCTGGCGACCGACGTCGCCGGGCCGTCCGACGCCTTCGGCATCGTCAACCGGCTGCACGAGGACGAACGCCTGCCGGCGCTGCCCAAGCCGGCCTACGAGATCCGCTATCTGTCGCTGCGCGGCGGCCCCATTCGCGCCTCCTCGGGCCTCATCCTCGAGACCGAGCGCCCAAGCGCGAAGCTGCTCGCCGGCCTCGACACGCTGATCATTTCCGGCGGGTCCTGGATGCTGGAGACGATCAAGGACAAGGCGCTGGTGCGCTGGATCGCCAGGGCGGCGCCCCAGGTGCGGCGAATCTGCTCGGTCTGCTCCGGCGCCTTCCTGCTGGCCGAGGCCGGCCTGCTCGACGGGCGCAACGCGGCGACGCATTGGGCCGACGCATTGGGCGATGGTGGACGCATTCCGCGCGCGCTATCCCAAAGTGAAGCTGGCGCTCGACCCGATCTTCGTGGAGGACGGCAAGGTCTGGACCTCCGCCGGCGTCACCGCCGGCATCGACCTGGCGCTGGCGTTGATCCGCCGCGACCACGGCGCCGAGATCGCGACGCGCGTCGCCAAGCAGATGGTGGTCTTCCTGCAGCGCCCGGGTGGCCAAGCACAATTCAGCGCCGCGTTGCTGGCGCAGGAGACGCAAGCCGCGAAGGAAGACCCGTTGTTGGCGATCACCGCCTACATCGCCGCGCATCTTGATCGCGATCTGTCGGTGACCGCCCTCGCCGCCCAAGCCGGCATGTCGCCCCGCAGCTTCGCGCGCTTGTTCAGCAACGGCCTGACCCCCGCCAAGCTGGTCGAAGCCACCCGCGTCGAAGCCGCCGCGCGCGCGCTCTCGGACTCACAGGCACCGATCAAGCAGATCGCCGCCCAATGCGGCTTCGGCGACGAGGAACGGATGCGGCGGGCGTTCCTGCGCAAACTCGGCGTGGCGCCGAGCGCGTATCGGGAGAGGTTTGGGAGATAAGAGCTAAGCCCTGCCGCCACCAAATACGCGCTTGAACCAATACATCTCCGGCGCGGCGAACCATTTCTCGTTGCGCGGCGTCTTGAACTGAGCCAATTGCCGCATAGAAACACCGTAGCGATGGAAAAGACTGATCAGCTCACGCAGATTCTTGTCGGATACTCGGCGTTGCCGAATGTGCAGATGCAATTCATCACCCATGCCCTCAATGGCGTCGATGCAAGTGATGCTCGCAATCCAATTGAAGAAGGCGGTCTCGTCGCCTTGTGAGTAGTAGGTGACGCGCTTCGCGATCAGCGTTGGCATATTGCTTCCAGCACGGATGTTGGTGCCCGCGGCCGGACTCGAACCGGCACAGCTCTTTCGAACCGAGGGATTTTAAGTCCCTTGTGTCTACCAATTCCACCACGCGGGCGGGCGCCTCAGGGGTAGCATGGGGGCCAAGGGAGCGGCAATGGCGGTGGGTTCACACGCCTTTCACCACCTTATCACCGTCATGCCAGGGCTTGGCCCTGGCATCCACGAGTTTGCTTGCATCAGCGCGGTCTCTCCCGTCGAAACTCGTGGATGGCATGGCCAAGCCATGCCATGACGAATGGGGAGCGGATAAAGCGGCGCGTCCCTACCCCGCCCCGCCGGTCAGCACCGGGAACTTCGCGGCCAGGCCGCCGATGATGAACTCGACGGCGATGGAGGCGATGATCAGGCCCATGACGCGGTTGAAGATGGTCATCGTCGTGGCGCTCATATAGGCGCCGGCCTTGGCCGAGAGGCGCAGGGTCACGTAGACCACGATGGCGACGGCCAGGATCACGGCGCTGACCGCGAGCTTGTGGGCGAAGCTCGGCAATGCGGAGGCGTCGACGATGGTGGTGACGATGGCGCCGGGACCGGCCAGCAGCGGAATCCCCAAGGGCACGATGCCGATGGAGGTGAGGCTGGTCTCGCTTTCGGCCGCGCGCTCAGCCGTCGGCGACTTGGCGCGCATCATCTCCAGCGCGGTCAGCAGCAGGAGGATGCCGCCGGCGATGCGGAAGGATTCGATGGTGATGGCGAAGAGGTCGAGCAGCGCCGAGCCGAGATAGGTGAAGATCAGCAAGGTCACCAGCACGGTGAGCGCGGCAACGGTGGAGATATGCGCCTTCTCCGCCGCGCTGCGGCCCTGCACGAAGCCGAGGAAGATCGGCAGCACGGTCAGCGGATTGATCAGCGCCAGCAGGCCGACCAGCAGCCGCACATATTCGTTCCACTCGCGCAGGCCCTCGATCATCGCGACGCTCCCCCTCGCCCCCCGACGTCACCAGGGCCAGTCAATCGCCCTCCCTCCGCGCCGTCAAGCCAAGAGCCCTCCGGCGGGCCGCGCCGGAGGGCTCTGTCGAGTCAGGCTATGACTAGGTCAGGCCGCCGGGCTGTAGAGCCGGCTCTGCACCAGCGGCGTCGCCTGGAGGCGGTGCAGCGTCTTGGCCGCCGCGAGGACCGCGAGGTCGACCAGCGGCTCGACGATGATCACCGTCATGTAGGCGGCGCCGAAGCTGGCGACCGAGGCGAGGTTCGCCGCGCCGAAGCCCTGGCCGTAGAAGGCCCAGAAGGCGACCCAGGCGACGATGCCACCCTGGTAGGCGGTCGAGAGCGCGAGGGCCTGGGCGTAGCTCACGTCCTTGTAGGCGATGCGCGCCGGGATCAGCTTCTTCGCCAAGAGGCTCATGGCGAAGAGCGGCACGATCAGCGTGGTCACGTTCATGCCGTATTGCGGCAGGTCGAAGGGCGCGAAGAACAGGCCCTGGACCAGCAGCCCGAGCGCCAGGCCGAGCGCGGCAGGTCCCGCCCCGAAGACGAGGTAGAGCGTCGAGCCGAGGATGAGATGGACCTCGGAGACGCCCACGGCGTGGTGCGGCAGCAGCTCGAAGAAGCTGAAGACCAGCACCGTCGTGATGACGGAGCGGAACGCGAAGGCGGCGGCCCCGCCGTCCTTGCGGATGGTGTCGGCCGCCATCTTTCCGACGAGGCCGAAGGACGCGGCCGCGGTGCCGTAGCTCAGGACGATCTTGGCGCCGTCGACGACGCCCGGTTCGATATGCATGTCATTCCCCTTCCCGCACCCACCGTGCGGAAGATTGTTGCAACAGGCGCCCGGATGGGCGCCGGCTCTGTGATGGCAGGTCTCCTGGCTCGCGGTTGAATTCGCCACCCGCCTTCCCGGCCCCGGAGAGAGGCCAGTGGCATTCGGGTGTCGGCCGCTGACAGTTGCGGGGGCAGCCACGGCTTAGGCCCCGATTGGGTCGTCCGCACCGTGTTCCCTATTAATCCCCTGGACTCCATCCGTCGGGGAACCGATCACGCGGCCAGGATGGCCGAGCGGCGCGGAAAAGGTCAAGCCGCCGAACGCCGCGCATTTCCGCGCAGGCGACAAGACGCAATCCCGCCGCCACCGCTCCGGCCGTCACCCCGGCCTTGCGCCGGGGTCCATCCACTCGTCGCGCGATCCAACCAGATTGACCGGACCATTTCAGCGTCATGCCAGGGCCTGGCCCTGGCATCCACGAGTTTGCCCGTAACAGCGTGGTCTCGCCCATCGAAACTCGTGGATGGCAAGGCCAAGCCTTGCCATGACGAGGAGAGAGCGCGGGCGCCAACAGCTGCCCGTGTGACGGCGCGGTGGATCCCGGCGCAAGGCCGGGATGACGAACGAGGTGAACGTGCTCTACCTCACCCGCCCGTCATCCGGGGCAGGACGAAGACCTCGCTGTCGGGCTTCAGCGGCTGGAGCCAGCCGTCGCGGAACATCACGCCGTCGATGGCGAAGGAGACGCCGCGGTCGAGTTGCGGCTTGAGGCCGGGGTATTCGCGGCCCAGCTTGTCGATCAGCTCGCGCACATTCGCCGCGTCGAGCTCGATCTCGGCGCGGCCGCCGGTATGGGGCTTCAAGGAGCCCCATACCACGACCTTGACCACTACTTGCCCTTCGCGTGGGCTTCCAGCGCCGCCAGGATCCGCGGCGGCGACATCGGCAGGCTGGTGAGCCTGACGCCGGCCGCGGCGGAGACCGAGTTGGCGATGGCGGCCAGCGGCGGGACGATCGAAGTCTCGCCGACGCCGCGCACGCCATACGGATGGCCCGGATTGGGAATCTCCAGGATCACCGTGTCGATCATCGGCAGGTCCGAGCAGACCGGGATGCGGTAATCGAGGAAGCCCGCGTTCTGCAGCTTGCCGTCCTTGCCGTAGATGTATTCCTCGTTCAGCGCCCAGCCGATGCCCTGCACGGCGCCGCCCTGGAACTGGCCCTCGACATAGGCGGGATGAACGGCCTTGCCGGCATCCTGCAGGACCGTGTAGCGCACGATCCTGGTGAAGCCGGTCTCCGGGTCCACCTCGCTGTCGACGATGTGCGTGGCGAAGGAGACGCCCGCGCCATCGGCGCTGTATTCGTGGTGGCCGGCGATCGGGCCGCCGGTGGCGCCCGCCTGGGCCGCGATGTCGGCCAGCGACAGCGGCTCGAAGTTGCCGGCATTCGGACCGGCCGGCTTGGCGTAGCCCTTCTCCCAGGTCACCGCGTCCTCCGGGATGCCCCAGATCTGCGCCGCGCGGGCGCAGAGCTTCTTGATCGCGGCGCGGGCGGCGTGGATCGTCGCCATGCCGGTCGAGAAGGTGACGCGGCTGCCGTCGGTCACGTCGTTGTAGCCGAGCGACGAGGTGTCGGCGACGATCGCCCGCACCTTGTCATAGGGAATGCCCAGCTCCTCCGCCGCCATCAGGCACATGGAGGCGCGCGAGCCGCCGATATCCGGCGTGCCGACCGAGAGCGTCACCGTGCCGTCGACGGTCACGTTCAGGGTCACGCAGGTCTGGCCGCCGAAATTGAACCAGAAGCCGCAGGCCATGCCGCGGCCCTGGTTCTTGCCCAGGGGTGCGGTGAAATGCGGATGCTTCTTCGCCGTTTCCAGCGTCGCCAGCAGGCCGATCGGGCCGAAGGTCGGGCCGTAGCTCGACTTGGTGCCCTCGCGCGCCGCGTTCTTGATACGGAAATCGATCGGCGCGATGCCGAGCTTGTTGGCGATCTCCTCCATCACGCTCTCGACCGCGAAGGCCGCCATCGGCGCGCCGGGCGCGCGATAGGCCGCCTGCTTCGGACGGTTGGTCACCACGTCATAGGCGATGGTGCGCACGTTCTCGAGGTCGTAGCAGGCGAAGGAGGTCATCGCGCCGAACTCCGCCGGCGAGCCGGCGAAAGCGCCGCCCTGGTAGCGGAAGACGCCTTCGGCGGCGACGATGCGGCCATCCTTCTTCACGCCGACCTTGATATCGATCGAGGTGCTGGAGGTCGGGCCGGAGGCCTTGAACACCTCCTCGCGGGTCATCACCACCTTCACCGGGCGGTTGGCCTTGCGCGACAGCGCGAGCGCCACCGGCTCGATGAACACGGTCGTCTTGCCGCCGAAGCCGCCGCCGATCTCGGA
>JBGAGP010000042.1:0-31315 GCA_044226685.1 Dongiaceae bacterium | reverse complement strand
CGCTCGCGCCAGTTCGGCGCCCCGACCACCTTCCTCGACAGCGACGCCTTCCTGAACGCGCCGGCGGCGCCGATCTTCGCCGCACCCTTCGACATCGGCGTCACCTACCGGCCCGATCCCGGCCTGATGCCGATCAACGAGGGCGTGATCTTCGCCAATCACCGCAATCCGCAGGCGGTGCGCGGCTTCTTCACCGGCTATCTCGGCACCTATGACCGGCTCTGCGCGCATCCGACGGTGACCGGCTACTACGGCAACGTGAAAAGGTGGCGCGGCGGCCAGCTGTCGCTCAACGCCTTGAGCTGCCCGCCGGGCATCCCCTGCGAGCTGGACACGGCCGAGCTGTTCGGCGCCAGGATCCGCTACTATCCCTGCGCGACCTTCAACTTCTCGATCGAGCTGGACCGGCCCTATTCGTCAAAGCAACTGGACGCCAAGGCGGTCCTGCATTTGAAAGGCCCGCGCAAGGCAATCCTCGACCAGATCATCGCCTACCAGGCGCGGCGCTGGCCGCAGATCGCCCAGCCGCTGCAGGCGCCCGCACCACTGTCACCGGCCGACCGCGCCTATTCGCTCGATACCACCGCGCCGGTCGACTACGAGCCGCCCTTCCACCTCGACTATGCGCGCGCCTCGCTGACCCAGATCGCCGACCATTTCAAGACCGACAAGGGCTCGATCAAGCACAATTACACGGCGGTCTATGAGCGCTATTTCGCGGCCCTGCGCGAGAAGCCGGGCCTGCGCCTGATGGAGATCGGCGTCGCCTGCGGGTCGTCGCTGAAGATGTGGTCCAAGTATTTCCGTGACGCCCATATCCTCGGCGTCGACATCCGCGAGGACTGCGCCAAGCTGTGCCGGGCCTATCCGAATATCGCGATCACCATCGCCAACGCGACGCAGAAGTCCATCGAGGGCCCTTTCGACATCATCATCGACGACGGCTCGCACGTCAGCGCCGACATCGTCGACACCTTCCGGCTGAACTGGCGCAACGTGAAGCCGGGCGGGCTGTTCGTGGTCGAAGACCTGAAATGCACCCACAACCCGCAATATCGCAGCCTGCTGCCATTCGACATTCCGGCGGAGCGTTTCGACCGGCGCCATTTCATGGAGCTGATCGATTCCTGCCTGATGGAGATGGATTGGCGCCGCGGCGACGTCGACTTCGTCCATTTCTACAAGGAAATGGCGATCATCCGGAAGGCGGGCTGAGACCCGCTTCCGTCAGCCCTGCGCGGACTGCCTGGTCTCGGCCTTGAGCGTCGGGTTGTGGAGGTATTTGGCCTGCATCGGCCAGACCGGCGCGCGGTCGTGCATCTTCTGCACCACGCACATCACCATGGCGTTCGAGGCATCGGCGGGATGCCGCTTGATCGGGTCGAGCGGATAGGCCTGCACGTCGATGCCGTTCACCACGATGCCGTGCACCGCGGTCTTCAGGGCATGCCCGTTCTGGCCGTAGAAGTCGTTGTAGAAGGTCGGCGAGAAATTGAAGAAGCCGTGGTTGATCATCATCATCGGGTTGAGATGGACGATGTAGCCCTCGACCTTTGCCATCGCGACGATGTTGCTGATCGCCTGGCCGACATTGAAGCAGTGCTCCATGGTGCCGGCGTCCAGCACCACGTCGAAGGCCCCGACGAGGTCGGGCGCCACCGGGTGGTTGAGGTCGACCACCCGCTCGGTCCCGCGCGAGGCCACCAGGTCAACGGCGGTGAACTTGATGTCCATCGCTTCAAACAGGGAGTCCGCGTCGATCACCCGGTCGAGCTGCGATTCCAGGCGATGCCAGGCGAGGATCTGGGCGGAATCCGGCCGGTAGCGCAGCCGCGCCGCGCGCTCGGGGCCGAGAATCTGCCGCGCCTGGCTTTCCGAGACCAGGACATCCGGATAACCGAGGCAGCAGAGACTGGCCTGCGCCGGGAGGCGCGGCCGCATCTGCTGCAGGATCGAAAGCACCATGACGTTCATTGCCATGCCGCTCTGATTAGGCCCGCTATGGTTAAGGAGGGATGAAGGCGGACCGCGAGCGCCCTCCGGCAGAGTTTGGAATCGAGGGGGCAAAAAGTGATGGGCGAGACCAGCAAGTCTCGCCGGGCGCGGCCTGCGGGGACCACCGCTCCGACCGACTGATCGCTTATAACGTTCTGATATCACGCCGTAATTCGCAGCAGGCAGATCTGGCCCGCGCCTTGCATCAGAGGGACCACCTGGGTCATTTCCCTGTGAGAAGAGGTCGGCAAAATGAGTATTCTTGGCGCGATGTTCACGGCGGTCAGCGGCGTCAACGCGCAATCGCGGGCGATCGGACACATCTCCGACAACATCGCCAATTCGCAGACCACCGGATACAAGAAGGTGGATACGCGGTTCGAAACCCTGATCACGGTGTCGAACCAGAACCTGCACGCCCCCGGCGGCGTGATCGCCTCGCCCTATTACGCCAACCACATCCAGGGCAACATCACCCAGACCCAGAGCAACACCAACCTCGCCATCACCGGCGACGGCTTCTTCATCGTCAGCCGGCCGACCAGCCAGACCGCGAACGCCACGACTTTCGAGAACCTGCGCTACTACACCCGCGCCGGCGACTTCGAGGTGAATCGCGACGGCTACCTGGTCAACAACGGCAACTACTACCTGAACGGCTGGGCGGTCGACCCGGAGACCGGCGTCGCCGACACCTCCGTGGTGTCGCCGATCCACATCGAGCAGGTGATCGACGAGCCGACGCCGACCTCGCAGATCGACTTCGTCGGCAACCTGCCGTCGAACTCGGAGGTCAATCCGACCCCGCCGCTCAGCCCCTCCACCGTCCAGGTGTTCGACGCGCTGGGCAATCCGCACACGGTGCAGCTGGTGTGGACCAAGCGTTCCGACAACCTGTGGAAGCTTGACATCGTGGCCGCGGACAGCACCCTCGACCCCGTCAACGGCACCATCAGCGGCGTGCCGGACCAGACCGCCGTCACCGCCACGGTCCAGGCCAACGTGCCACCGGTGGCGCAGGTCGACACTGTGACGGTGCCGAGCGCCGGCGTTCCGCCGCTGCGCACGTTGACCGTCACCATCGGCTCCGCCACCGTTTCGGTCACCGCGCCGTCGACCGGGTGGACCGCCACCCAGGCCGCTTCCAACCTGGTCGCCGCGATCAACGGCAATGCCAGCATGAGCGGCGAGGTGACCGCCAGCAACGTGGTCGGCAACACCTTCCAGGTTGTCGCCGACAATGCCGGCACGCCCTTCTCTCTGTCGCTGTCGGGCAACGGCTCGGGCCAGGTCGACCTGATCAACGTTCCGGCCGCCCTGCCGACCGGCGCGGATACCGCCAGCTTCCAGATCGGCGCCACCACGGTGACCGTCACCGGCCCGCTGGCCAGCGCCACCGCCGTGCGCGACGCCCTGGTCGCCGCGATCAACGCCAACGTGACCCTGGCCGCGCAGGTCACCGCGGTCGCCGATCCGGGCAACCTGACCCAGTTCTACGTCCAGGCCGATGCCTCGGGCGGCACCTTCACGGCGACACTCGGCGGCACCTCGGCGCCGACCTCGGTCAGCTCCGATCCGCCGATCGCCTTCGTGGTCAGCACCGCCAACGTGCCCGCCGTCGCGCAGACCGACTCGCTCACCCTCGGCGGCACGGTCGGCTCGGGTGAAATCGGCGACACCTATACGCTCACCATCGGCACCCAGTCGCTGTCCTATATCACCGACGGCACCGAGACGAGCCTGAGCGACCTCGCCAACCGCTTCGCCCAGCAGATCAACGACAACCCGGGCCTCGGCGTCACCGCCACCGCCGCCGGCAACGTCATCTCGCTGACCGCGATCAATGCCGGCGTCGGCTTCACCTCCGCCGCGACCGCCAGCAACGGCACCGTGCCGGGCTTCATCGACGTGCAGTTCGGCGAGAGCGCCACCACCGCCGGCAAGGTCGTTGCGATTTCCAACCAGTTCAACCCGTCGGGCAACGCCACCGTGCCGACGCTGCAGACCTCGGGCCAGGACATCGACATCAACTTCGTGGTCGATTACGGCCTCGGCGCGCAGAACATCACCCTGAACCTCGGCCAGTTCCAGACCACCAACGGCGTCACCCAGTTCGCCGGCGACGACATCGACGTGTCGCGCCTGACCCAGGATGGCGTGCCGCAGGGCCTGCTGAAGGACGTCAGCATCCGCGACAACGGCGACGTCGAGCTGCAATACGACAACGGCCGCAGCCGCATCTACTTCCGCGTGCCGATCGCCCAGTTCAACGATCCCACGTCGCTGAAGCGCGAGGTGGCGCAGGGCTTCACCGAGACCTTCGACAGCGGCTCGGTGCAGATCAACAACGCCGGCGCCAACGGCGCCGGCACCATCCGCGGCAGCGCGCTGGAGGGCTCCAACGTCGATATCGCCGAGGAGTTCTCCAAGATGATCGTCACCCAGCGCGCCTATGCCGCCAACACCCGCGTGATCACCACGGCGGACGAAATGCTGGCCGAAGTGATCAACATCAAGCGGTAATCCGGTAGCAGATCGCAGGTGACGCCATGTCGCTGACCGCCGCTCTCAACGCCGCCATCTCCGGGCTCCGGGTCAACCAGGCGAATGTGCAACTGGTCTCGGCCAACGTCGCGCACGCCAACGACCCCTCCTACACCAAGAAGACCCTGGTGCGGGAATCCGCGGTGCTGGGCGACAACCAGATCGGCGGCTCGCTGATCGCCGGCTACCAGTCAGCGGTCAGCGTCGCCCTGCGCAAGCAGTTCGAGAGCTTCACCTCGCGCGACGGGCTGAACTCGACCCAGCTCGACTACATGAGCCGGATCCAGAACCTGCTCGGCGCCAGTTCCGACAGCGCGGCCTTGCCGAAGCTGATGAGCGACTTCAACGCCGCCTGGCAGGCCTTCCAGACCCAGCCGGAGAGCGCTGCCGCGCAGCGCCAGATCATCGCCATCGGCGACCAGCTCTCGACCGAGGTCCGGCGCCTGGCGGTCGGCATCGACGACATCGATTCCGACATCCAGGCCGATCTCGGCACCTCGACCACCCAGCTCAACGACCTGCTGTCGCAGGTGTTCGAGTGCAACCTGCGCATCAAGTCGTCGGACCCGAAGGGCACCGAGCGCCTGGAGCTGACCGACCAGCGCGACCAGCTTGTTCGCGAGATCGCCAAGCTGGTCGACGTGCGCACGGTCGAGCGCGACAACGGCGCCATCGCCCTGATCACCCCGGCCGGCCTGTCCCTGCTCGACGGGGCGCCGGCGCGCTTCAATTTCGACGGCACCCACATCGTCTCGCTCGACAGCGGGGTCGTCGTCGACGGCCAGATCCGCGAAGGCAAGCTGAAGGCGCTGCTCGACCTGCGCGCCGACGGCACCAGCGCCGGCCTGCCGGCCAGCGCCGACCCGGCGACCGAGGTGATCCGCAAGCTGCGCTCGCAGCTCGACGTCATCGCCGCCGCCTTCACCAGCACCGGCGGCACCCCGCCGACCTTCGCCGCGGCCTATGACGGCGGCACCGGATCGCTGCGCGTCTCGGCCAGCCACGCGACGACCGTGGCAGCGTCCGCGTCCACGCCGCAGATGGGCACCGTGTTCCTCTCCGGCAGCCTCGCCGAGGGCGACGTCTTCGAGATCACGGTCAAGGGCAAGACGTTCAGCTATACGGCGACGCAGAACGACACCAACCTCGACCAGATCGCCCAGAAGCTGGCCGCCCTGGTCAATGCCGATGGCACGCTCGGCGTCACCGCGCTCAACGGCATCGCCTCGCTGCAGTTGGTCGGCAACAACGTCAACGAGAAGTTCACGGTGGTGAGTTCGGTCAACGGCCAGCTGCCGGAGCTGAAGCAGGGCTTCTTCACCGGCGGCGACCGCTACACCTTCCAGATCAACAAGGACCTGGCCGCCGGCACCCAGCAGCTGAAGAAGAACGCCGCCCCCGACGTGGTGACCGCGATCGGCAGCTCGGAGCGCAGCTTCATCGCCATCGGGCTCAGCCTGACCAGCGTTTCCTACAAGGGCCTGATGTCGGGCTTCATCGGGACGGCGAGCTCGAACGCCAAGGTGGTGAGCGACAACGCCGAGCTCAGCAAGGACACGCTGCAGATGACCGAGCAACGCTATCTGCAGGACACCGGCGTCAACCTCGACGAGGAGCTGGCGAACCTGCAGGTGCTGCAGAACGCCTATGCCGCCTCGGCCCGGTTGATCACCGTGATCCAGACATTGTTCGACACGCTGCAAGCGGCCGTGTCGCGGTAGAACGAGGATATCATCATGCCGGTCAGCGGCTATTCGACCTATGCGGCCTATCTGGCGAATGTCGGCAGCTTCCAGAAGATGCAGACCTCGCTGGCGCAGCTGACCCAGCAGTTCAACAGCCAGAAGAAGTCCGGCGACCTGACCACCTATGGCGTGGAAGCCACGCGCCTTGTCGACCTGCGCGCCGAGATCGCGCGCCGCCAGGGCTACATCGAGTCGATCAAGAGCGCGCAGACCGACGTCAAGGCCTACGACCGCGTGCTGAGCAGCATCGAGGACATCAACGCCACCATGCTGCAGGCCTTCACCTCGCCCAACACCGACCCGCCGGTGACCCAGCAGCACAAGGTGACTTTCGGCGGCGACCTGGGCGATGTCGGCGACATCTACAAGGTGATCGTCGACGGCGTGCTGTTCAGCTACGTCACCAACGGCACCGAGGGCAGCTATGACGAGATCGCCGGCAACCTGGCCGCGCAGATCAACGCCCATGCGCCGGCGATCCGGGCCAAGGCCGAGGCGCAGGGCGAGCAGCTGGTGATCACCGGGACCGAGCCCGGCCCGCTGTTCAACGTCACGGTCGCGCAGGTCGGCATCGGCAGCGGCGTCGACAACACGATCGAGGTCACCCAGGCGCGCGCCGGCAAGGTCTCGCCCATCGTGAACCAGGTCGGCACGGCCTTGACCGAGCTGCGCGCGCTGCTCAACGAGCAGGTGAACGACCGCTACCTGTTCGGCGGCATCAACGCCAACGAGCAGGCGCCGGTGATCGACCTGGCGCGGCTGCCGAACCCGATCGCCTCGGACAACTCCGCCGGCAGCGCCACCGTCCAGCAGCTCGCCGCCGGCACCATCCAGCAGGTGGTGCGGGTCACCACCGACCGCCTCGGCCAGGGCCAGAGCGAGACCATCGACGTCAACGGCAACCCCTTCACCTTCAACGGCCCGCTGACCTCGCAGCAGCTTGCCGCGGCGATGGCTGCCGCGGTCGGCCCGCTGGCCAATGTCTCGGTCCAGGACATCGACGCCAACGGCTTCACCATCACGTCGGACATCCCCGGCACCGCCTTCACCGCGACGATCACCGGCACCGACCCGACGCCGACGACGATCGCGACCGTGCAGGCCAACGTGCCGATCGGCGCCACGCAGGTCGACCGCGTGACGCTCGCCGGGCCGGTGGGCACCATCGGCGAGATCTTCAGCGTCACCATCACCGATCCGCCGGCCCATGCCGCGCCGGTGACCATCAGCTACCGCACCACCGGCGACGAGGCCGACCTGAACGAGATCGTCGACAAGCTGATCTCCAAGATCAACAACTACCAGCCGCCCTTCTCCGTCACGCCCAGCAACCAGGGCAACGGGGTGCTGCAGCTGAGCTCCGCCACCGCCTTCACCTCGCATGCCGCGGTGCAGAACACGCCGAGCGTCGCCACCACCCAGCGCACGGTGGTGCCGGTGGCGCAGGAAGACGAGATCGCCTTCCCCAGCCCGCTCGACGCCGGCGACCAGTTCACCATGACCTTCACCGCACCGGTCGGCGGTCCCTTCACCGTGATCACCGCGCAGAACGACGACGAGGCCTCGATCGCCGCCAAGTTCGTCTCCGCCATCAACGCGGCGGGGATCGGCGTCACCGCCTTCGTGAAGAGCGGCCGGCTGGCAATCCGCTCCGACACGCCGGGCAGCGCGATGACCTACACGGCGACGCTGTCGCTCGATGCCGGCCCCAACGTCACGCCGGCGCCGGTCGCCACCAACGTGGTCGCCAACCTGCCCGCCGGACCGCTGGCCCAGATCGACACCGTGCAGCTGAGCGGCCCGGTCGGCCGCAAGGGCGACGTCTACGAGGTCACCGTCAACGGCCGCACGGCGCGCTATGTGACCACCGGCGCCGAGAAGGACATCGACGCCATCGCCATCAACCTGAGCGCGATCATGAGCTCGCAGACGCCGCCCTTCCCGGCCTCGGCGGTGCCGGGTCCCACCGGCAGCGGCCAGATCATCCTCACCGGCACCACGGTGGGCGTCGAGCTCAAGACCGAGGCCACGGTGGTGAAGCCGAGCGCCGTGCCGGATCCGACGCCGCCGGACTACAGCGTCTACCAGGAGCCCACCGATTCCGCGCTCGCCTGGCAGCGCTCGTCGGTGGTCGCCGCCGACAACGTGCAGATCAAATACACCTTCAGCGCCAACGACGTGGCGTTCCAGAAGCTCACGCTCGCCCTGCGCTACGCCAAGGAAGCGGTCGAAAACCCTGACGACTATGCCCGGATCATGGACATCGCGCGACAGCTGGCGAAGGAATCGCTCGAAGGCGTGCGCAAGCTGACCGCCGACAACACGGTCAACGACGCGCTGCTGTCCGCCACCACGCTGTCGCACCAGACCACGATCAACGCCAACGTCTCCGACAGCGACAAGATCGAGGCGGTGGACCCCAACGAGGTAGCCGCCAAGCTGCAGGCCGTCGAGTTGCAGCTGCAGGCAAGCTTCGGCGCCTACGCGCAGATCTCCAAGCTCTCGCTCGTCAATTTCATCGCCTGAAAGCCCAGTCATGGACGCCATCCGCTTCGAACCGACCATCGGCGCAGATTTCCTGATCGACCGTCGCCAGAGCGGCGCCGCCGGCGACCTGTTCGCCGACATGCTGGGCGAGCAGCTGAAGAAGCGCAGCGAGAGCGAGCGCCCCGAGCCCGCGGTCCGCCGCCGCAGCCCGGTCGAGCGGCGCTCCGACGCCGATTCACCCACCGCGCAGGGCCGCCCGATCCGCCCGGTCGTCAAGCATCCGCATACCGTGCGCGGCGAGTCCAAGCCGGTCGAGGACGAGCAGAAGGCGGTCGAGGCGCGCAAGGAAGACGACAAGGCGCCCGCCAAATGTGCGGAGGATGCGCCGAACGTCACCACAGAGAAGACCGACCAAGGCAAGGACGACAAGAGCCAGCAGCCGGAACAGGCCGAGCCGGCCGCGGCGGTCGCGGCCGATGGCGCCACGCCCCAGGCAGCGGTGACGCAGCCGGCAGCGAACAGCGACCTGCCAGACCTCAAGGTCCAGGCAGACGACCAGGCAGCAGCTGCCCCCGCTGCCCCAGCTGCCCCAGCTGCCGCCGCGGACAAGGCGACGCCGGAGCAACCCGCTGCGGCGGACGGCGCTGCCGGCGATGCGGTCCCCAACGTTGCCGGCTTCGCCGCGGCCCTGGCCGCGAGCCAGGCCGAAACGGCGGCGGCGATCGCGGGCGATGGCGCTGTGTCCGCGGAGGCCGCGCCGCAGGTCCTGGGCGGCGCCAACCTGGCGACCCTGGCCGGGGCGCCGGAGCAATCGACCCCGGCGGTGGCCGCGGCGCCCGCCACCACGGAACCGACGGCAGAAACCACCGAGCTCGTCGTCAAGCTCACGCCGGACGCGCCTCGCGCCGCCGAACCCGCCAAGCCCCATTCGCCGTCGCGCCCCGCCCCCGCCGCCGAGATCAAGGCCCAGCAGGCGGTGCCGGCACAGGCGCAGCAGGCGGCGGCTCCGATCCAGCCCGCGGCGCAGCCTGCCGCCCCCGCCGGCGCCGAGAGCGCGGCCGCGGCGTTCGACACCGCCGTCGACAGCGAGGGCGCCACGGTTCCGGGCTGGGCCCTGCACCTGGCCCAGGGCGCCGCGTCCAGGCGGCCGGATTTCATCGCCCAGTTGCGCCAGCACCTGCAGGATTTGCCGGCCCACGAGCAGGTCGCGATCAATATCCAGCGCGCGGTCCGCGAAGGGACCGGCCGGCTGTCGATCCAGCTCTCGCCCGCCGAACTGGGCCGGATCCACGTAAAGCTCGAGATTGACGAGGAAAAACGGGTCACTGCGGCGGTGACGGTGGAAAAACCGAGCACCCTTGAACTGCTGCAGCGCGACATCAAGGGGTTGGAACGGGCCTTGCATAATGCCGGATTGCAGATGGACGGAGGCGACCTGTCCTTCAGCCTGGGGCGCCAGGACGGCCAGGAATTCGCCCAGGACCTGAGGCAGTCGGCCCCGTCCGTGCACGGCCAGGAGCAGGCCGGCGGCGAGGCCGACATGGCTGCGCCGGCGGCATCGGCGGTCGATACCGCCTCCGGCCTGGTCAACGTGGAAGTCTAGATTTGGACCCCCGACGGGGTGGGAGCAGAGAACATGGAAGTCCCCAATATCCAGCAGCTTCTCGCGGCATCGCAGTCGAGCTCCCAGAAGAGCAGCAGCAGCGGCACCAGCGGGACTGATGACACCGCGGACCTCAACGACAAATACAACAATTTCCTGCTGCTCCTGACCAAGCAGCTGCAGAACCAGGATCCGCTGTCGCCGATGGACACGTCGGAGTTCACCCAGCAGCTGGTGTCCTTCAGCTCGGTCGAGCAGATGATCCAGTCGAACCAGCGGCTGGAGAAGCTGATCAACCTGCAATCCTCCACCAACGCCTTCGGCGCCGTCGCCTTCCTGGGCAACAAGGTCGCCGTGGACAGCGACCGGGTCTCCCTCAAGGGCGGCAAGACGAGCTTCCAGTACGACATCGACCGCAATGCCACCCGCGCGGTCCTCCGCGTGGCCGATGCCAAGGGCAACACGGTGCTGGTCGAAGAGGCCAACCGCGACGCCGGCAGCTACAAGGTCGACTGGAACGGCAAGGATGCCTTCGGCAACCAGCTGCCTGACGGCGAATACCAGGTCTCGGTCAGCTATTCCGACGAGACCGGCAAGATCTACTCGTCGAAGATCACCAGCTTCGGCGTGGTGGATTCGACCGAAATCAAGGACGGCCAGGTCGAGTTGTTCATTGGCTCTGTTGGCTTCCCGATCGACAAGATCATCAAGGTCGCGAAAGACACCAGCACCGCAAGCTGAATTACTGGGCATTTTCTATAAAACTATCTCGAATACTAGATAGATAAAATTTGATGCAAAATTACGGTCTTTCGCGTCTCTGCCTTCATGCCGCGATTTAGCGATTCCTTAAGCCGTGGGTCATAGGCTTGAACTTCGATCGGACCACGCCTGGGAAGGAGTCGATGGACGCCGATTTCGAGGGCAAGAGCATGGTTGTCTTGGGCATCGACGGCCGGCGCCTCCGCATGGAGGACCTGCCGCCGCCAGGCACCAAGCGTTGGGTGATTCGTCGCAAGGCTGAGGTCGTCGCCGGTGTTCGCGCCGGCCTGATCAGCCTCGAGGAGGCCTGTACGCGCTACACGCTTTCGGTCGAGGAGTTCCTCTCCTGGCAGCGTTCGATCGATCGCCATGGCATGCGCGGCCTGCGCACCACGCGCTTGCAGGATTACCGCGCCGCGGCCCGCCGCAACGGCAGCATGCGCACCGCCGAATAGCGCTGTCGCGGCGCCGGTTCGCCAATCCCTTCGCCGGCCCCTTACCCAACCGCTTTCCCAGTCTCGCCCGGCAGAGTTTTCCCAGTTCTAGGCAATTTTTGCCGCCGCTTAAGTCCTTGTTAAGGTCTGCGGCGTAGCGTCAACCCATCGCCGGCCCGAATTGCGCGCAGATCCATCCGATTTGCGGAAAATTTTAGGCGAACTCGCGCGATCCACAGGCCGGCGCGATTGCGATCGAAGACATTTTACCGGTGACGCTCGTGAATGGCTTTATGCAGACCCTGCGCAATCTCGGACCGACGAGGCTGGTGGCGCTTGGCGCCGTCGCCTTCGCGCTGATCGCTTTCTTCACCTTCATCGTCACGCGGCTCGCCTCGCCGGGCATGACGCTGCTCTACAGCGGTCTCGACCCCGCCGACAGCGGCCAGATCGTCCAGCGCATGGACACCCAGGGCATCCCCTATGAACTGCGCGGCGACGGCTCGCAGATCTACGTGCCCGCGGACCAGGTCGCAAAGCTGCGCCTGGCGCTGGCCTCGGAAGGAATCCCGTCCGGCGGCTCGATCGGCTACGAGATCTTCGACCGCGCCGATGCCCTCGGCACCACCAACTTCGTGCAGCAGATCAACCAGATCCGCGCCCTCGAGGGCGAGCTGGCCCGCACCATCCGCTCGATCCGCCAGGTCCGCGCCGCCCGCGTGCACCTGGTGATGCCGAAGCGCGAACTGTTCTCCAACGACCGCGCCGAGCCCACCGCCTCCGTCGTGCTGACCATGGCCGGCAGCCTGGACAAGGGCCAGGTGTCGGCCATCCAGCACCTGGTCGCTTCCGCCGTGCCCGGGATGAAGGCCAACAACGTCTCGGTCATCGACAGCAACGGCGAGCTGCTGGCGCGCGGCGCCGACGATGGCGAGCTCGACGCCGCCAATTCCGAGGACATGCGCCGCTCCTACGAGGCGCGCATCAGCCAGGGCATCGAGCAGATGCTGGCGCAGACCTTGGGCGCCGGCAAAGTGCGGGCCGAAGTGACCGCCGAGCTCGACTTCAACCAGGTCACCACCAACACCGAGGACTTCAACCCGGACGGCCAGGTCGTCCGCTCGACCCAGACGGTCGAGGAGACCGGCAAGGCGCAGGAATCCGACAATTCCAACGCCGTCAGCGCCGCCAACAACACGCCCAACCCGCCGGGCCAGCAGGCCGGCGGCGGCACCGGCTCGCAGTCGCAGAACACCCGCAACGAGGAGACCGTCAACTACGAGATCTCCAAGAAGGTGCAGACCGAGATCAAGGCCAGCGGCAACGTGAAGCGCATCTCGGCCGCCGTCCTGGTCGATGGCACCTATGACGTCGCCGCCGACGGCACCAAGACCTACAAGCCGCGCACCGCCGACGAGCTCGCCAACATCGAGAAGCTGGTCAAGGCCAATGTCGGCTTCAACGAGGCGCGCGGCGACGTGGTGCAGATCGTCAACATGCAGTTCGCCGAGCCGGAGCTGATCGAAGATTCCGGCACCATGCTGTTCGGCCTCGACAAGACCGACATGATGCGCCTGGCCGAACTGCTGGTGCTTTCAATCGTCGCCACCCTGGTGCTGCTCCTGGTGGTCCGCCCGCTGCTGACCCGCCTGCTCGCCATGCCGTCCATCGCCCCGGGCAACGTCGCGCTGGCTGGCATGGGCGACGGCACGCTCGCCCTGCCGCCCGGCGCCGCCGCCGCCCTCGCCATTCCGGGGCCCGGCGGCGATCCGGGGATCCCCGGCCTGCCGACGCCGCAGAGCCCGAGCGAGGCCGCCGCCATCGCCGCCGAGATCGACCAGATGATCGACCTGAACCAGGTCGAGGGACGCGTGCGCGCCTCCTCGATCCGCAAGATCTCCGACCTCGTGGACCAGCATCCGGAGCAGGCCGTGAACCTGATCCGGCAGTGGGTCTATTCCGAACAGTAAGCAACACCCGCGGGAACGACTGAGCCATGATGCGGAACAAAGACGATTACCGGTCGATGAGCGGCCTGCAGAAGGCGGCGCTGCTCATCATGTCGGTCGGCGAGGAGACCGCCGCCAAGCTGTTCCAGCTGATGCATGACGACGAGATCCGCGAAATCTCGCAGACCATGGCCAATCTCGGCACCGTGAACGCCACGGTGATCGAGCGCCTGTTCGTCGAATTCGCCGACGCGATCTCGTCGACCGGAACCATGACCGGCACCTTCGAATCCACCGAGCGGCTGCTCTCCAAGGTCCTCGACAGGTCCAAGGTCGACCAGATCATGGAAGAGATCCGCGGCCCGGCCGGCCGCACGATGTGGGACAAGCTCGGCAACGTGCACGAGGCCGTGCTGGCCAACTTCCTGAAGAACGAGTATCCGCAGACCGTCGCCGTCGTGCTCTCCAAGGTGAAGGCGGACCACGCCGCCCGCGTCCTCTCGATGCTGCCCGAGGCGTTCGCGATGGAAGTGATCATGCGCATGCTGCGCATGGAATCGGTGCAGAAGGACGTGCTGGACGACGTCGAGCGGGTGCTGCGCAACGAGTTCATGAGCAACCTGGCGCGCACCGCGCGGCGCGACGCCCATGAGATGATCGCCGAGATCTTCAACAACCTGGACCGCGCGTCGGAATCCCGCTTCCTCACCGCGCTCGAGGAGCGCAACCGCGATTCCGCCGAGAAGGTGCGCTCCCTCATGTTCACCTTCGAGGACCTCGGCAAGCTCGATCCGGGCGGCGTGCAGACGCTGCTGCGCAACGTCGAGAAGGACAAGCTGCCGCTCTGCCTCAAGGGCGCGTCGGAGGCCCTGCGCGACATGTTCCTCTCCAACATGTCGGAGCGCGCCTCGAAGATGCTCAAGGAAGACATGGCCGCGATGGGCCCGGTGCGCCTGCGCGACGTGGAGGAAGCCCAGCTGGCGATGGTGACCGTCGCCAAGGATCTCGCCGCCAAGGGCGAGATCATGCTGAGCGACAAGAAGGGCGAAGACGAGCTGATCTACTAGGACTCCGGCACGGGAAATGGCTGTGGTACGCAAGTTCCTTTTCGACAACGACTTCGGCGCGGCGCCGCAAAGCCCGGCGCCCGGCCAGCGCGCGCAGCCGGCGAAGGGCGGCAACGCGGCCGCGCTCGGCAAGGCCCTGTCGCGCGCCGACGCGCAGCGCCAGGGCACGCCGGAAGCGCCGCCGGCGCCGATGTTCTCCGAGGCCGAGATGCAGGGCGCCTGCGACATGGCGCGCAAGCAGGGCGAGGAAGCCGGCCTGGCGCGCGGCAAGGCCGAGGCCGTCGCCGCCTTCGACAAGCAGGTAGCCGGCGCCCTGGCAGCGATCGGCCAGCAGGTGGCGGCCATCGCCAAGGCGACCGCGGCCGAGGCCGCCGCCGCCGGCAAGTCAGTCGACCTGGCCCTCGCCATCGTGCGCAAGCTGTTCCCCGCGCTGGCGGCGCGTGACGGCATCGCCGAGATCGAGGCGATCCTGGTCCAGTGCCTGGGCTCGCTGAAGCAGGAGCCGCGCCTGGTCGCCTATGTGAGCGCCGCGCAGCTCGACGCGCTGCAGGCGCGCCTCGCCGAGCTCACCGCGGCGAGCGGCTTCGAGGGCCGCGTGGTGCTGATCGGCGACGAGAAGATGGCGGAAAGCGACTGCCGGGTCGAGTGGGCCGATGGCGGCGTGGAACGGGACAGCGCGCAGATCCTGCGCACGGTTGAAGAGACGCTGAGTGGCTATCTCGCGGTCGAGGACCGCGAGGCGACGTGATCGAAAGGAGAGTGTGATGGGCGACGAGGAGAATCTGGAACTCACCGAGTTCCAAGGCGCCGAGGGCCAGACCCCCGATACCAGCCAGGACGGCCCCAGGCCGCCGGCCAACGCCAAGGACCTGGATGCGGTCTACGACATCCCGGTCCAGGTCTCGGCCGTTCTGGGCCGCACCTCGATGCAGGTGAGCCAGCTGCTGAAGCTCGGCCGCGGCGCCGTGGTCGAACTCGACCGCAAGGTCGGCGAGGCGGTCGACATCTACGTCAACAACCGCCTGGTGGCGCGCGGCGAGGTCGTCGTCGTCGAGGACCGCCTGGGCGTGACCATGACTGAAATCATCAAGGCCGACCGGGCCTGAGCCGGTTGCTGGACAAAGCGCGAGGCAGCAAGCCATGACCGACATCACGCCGCAGCAGGCCAACGAGGCGAGGCGCATGCCCGATGCGCCGCTGCGCTTCGACGCGCCGCGACGCAAGATGGACCTGGCGACCCTGCTGGGCCTGCTGGCCGCAATCGCGCTGATCGGCACCGCGATCACGCTGAACGGCTCGCCCCTCGCCTTCATCGATCTTCCCGCCACGCTGCTGGTCGTGCTCGGCACCTTCGCCGTCACCGCGATCTCCTATACCGGCGAGGAACTGCGCGAGGCGCAGCCCTCCTTCCGCCAGTGCCTGATGCGCGCCGAAACGGACGCGCGGGCCTGCGCCCGCCGCGTCATGCTGCTGGCCGACAAGGCGCGCAAGCGCGGCCTGCTGCAGCTGCAGGGCGATCTCTATTCGCTGCGCGACGTGCCGTTCCTGCAGCGCTCCCTCGGCATGCTGATCGACGGCATGCATGTGGACGAGGTCGAGCGCAACATGACGCTGGAAAGCCACGCCATGGCCCAGGGCCGGCATCGCGCCGCGGCGATCCTGCGCCGCGCCGCCGAGGTCTCTCCCGCCATGGGCCTGATCGGCACGCTGGTCGGCCTGGTGCAGATGCTGGGCAGCCTGGATTCGCCCGAGCGCATCGGGCCGGCCATGTCCATCGCGCTGCTCACCACGCTCTATGGCGCATTGATGGCCAATGTCGCCTTCCTGCCGCTCGCCAGCAAGCTGGAGCGCAATGCCGGCGTCGAGCAGCTGAACAACCAGATCTACATCATGGCAGTCGCCTCCATGGGCCGGCAGGAGAACCCGCGCCGCCTCGAGATGCTGCTCAATACGGTGCTGCCCGCCGGGCAACAGATTCGTTTCTTCGATTGATCGGAACACGGCGCCGCAGCCGGAACACCAGGAGTTAAGCCATGCGTCTACTCATCGTTGGATCCCTCGACGGCCACATCACCGCGGCGGGCAAGATCGCCATCTCGCGCGGCGCCAAGGTCGCCCATGTCGACGACGTCGACCAGGCCATGCACGCGCTCCGCAACGGCCAGGGCGCCGACCTGATCATGTTCGACGTGGCGCTCGACATCCAGCGCATGATCGAATGCTTGCGCAACGAGCGGATCAACATTCCCGTGGTGGCCTGCGGCATCGGCACCAGCGCCGAGACCGCGGTGAAGGCGATCAAGGCCGGCGCCAAGGAATACGTGCCGCTGCCGCCCGATGCCGAGCTGATCGCCGCCGTGCTGGCCGCCGTGACCGAGGAAAGCTCCGCCCTCATCTTCAGCGACCCGGCGATGAAGTCGGTATTGAAGCTGGCCGACCAGGTGGCGCCGTCCGACGCCAGCATCCTGATCACGGGCGAATCCGGCACCGGCAAGGAAGTCATGGCGCGCTACATCCACGCCCATTCCCGCCGCGCCAACAAGCCGTTCATCTCGGTCAACTGCGCCGCGATCCCGGAGAACCTGCTGGAATCCGAGCTGTTCGGCCACGAGAAGGGCTCCTTCACCGGCGCCATCGCGCGCCGCATCGGCAAGTTCGAGGAGGCCAATGGCGGCACCCTGCTGCTCGACGAAATCAGCGAGATGCATCCGCGGCTGCAGGCCAAGCTGCTGCGCGCCATCCAGGAGCGCGTGATCGACCGCGTCGGCGGCTCCCAGCCGGTCAAGGTCGACATCCGCCTGCTCGCCACCTCCAACCGCGACATGCAGGACGAGGTGCGCAAGGGCAATTTCCGCGACGACCTGTTCTTCCGCCTCAACGTCATGGCGCTGGAACTGCCGCCGCTGCGCCAGCGGCCCGGCGACATCGCCGCGCTGGCCGAGCACTTCATGAGGAAGTATGCGGAGGCCAACGGCATACAGATCACCGCGATCGCCCCGGAGGTGCTCGACATGCTGCGCGCCCATGAGTGGCGCGGCAACGTGCGCGAGCTGGAGAACACCATGCATCGCGCGGTATTGCTTGCGCAGGGCCCGGTGATCGGTCCGGAGGCGATCATGCTGACCGGCGGCCGCGGCATCCCGGTCTCGGCGCTGCAGACGCAGGCGGCGGCCGGCCCGGCCTCGGCCAGCGCCAAAGCGGCGGCGGCCGGCGTCACCAGCGCGCTGGTCGGCCGTACCGTCGCGGCGGTGGAGCGCGACCTCATCATCGACACGCTGCAGCATTGCCTGGGCAACCGGACCCATGCCGCCAACATCCTCGGCATCTCGATCCGCACGCTCCGCAACAAACTGAAGCAGTACAACGAGGAGGGCATCCCGGTTCCCGGCGCGCACGGCGAGAGCGATCACATGCCGGCCGCCTAGGCCAGCGGCGCAGACCGAGGACCAGCATAAATGGCCGATACCGGAAGCACCCAATCGACGCCAGGCGGTGGTCTCGCCTGGGTGAACCAGCTCAGCCGCACCCTGCGGCGCGGCGAGATCGCCCTCGCGGGCGGCCTTATCTGCATCCTGACTGTGCTCATCCTGCCGCTGCCGGCATGGTTGCTCGACGTCAGCCTGGCCTTCTCGATCACCGTCGCCGTGCTGATCCTGATGGTGGTGCTGTTCATCCAGAAGCCGCTGGATTTCAGCACTTTCCCGACCGTGCTGCTGATCGTCACCATGACCAGGTTGTCGCTCAACCTGGCCTCGACGCGCCTGATCCTGACCCACGGCCACGAAGGCACCGACGCCGCCGGCCATGTGATCGAGGCCTTCGGCGGCTTCATCATGGGCGGCAACTACGTCATCGGCCTGATCGTCTTCGCCATCCTGGTCCTGGTCAATTTCGTCGTCATCACCAAGGGTTCGGGCCGCATCGCCGAAGTGTCGGCGCGCTTCAGCCTGGACGCCATGCCCGGCAAGCAGATGGCGATCGACGCCGACCTGTCGGCCGGCCTGATCGATGAGAAGGAGGCCCGCGCCCGCCGCAAGGAGCTGGAAGACGAGAGCAGCTTCTTCGGCTCGATGGACGGTGCCGCCAAGTTCGTGCGCGGCGATGCCATCGCCGGCCTGATCATCACCTTCATCAACATCGTCGGCGGCATCATCATCGGCGTGGCCCAGCAGGACATGACGATGGGCGACGCGGCGAAGTCCTACACCCTGCTGACCGTCGGCGACGGCCTGGTGACGCAGATCCCGGCCCTGATCGTCTCGACCGCGGCCGGCATGCTGGTGACCAAGGCGGGCATCGCCGGCTCCACCGACAAGGCCCTGTTCGCGCAGCTTTCCAGCTATCCCGCCGCGCTCGGCATGGCGTCGTTCCTGATGGTCGTGATGGCGGTGCTGCCGGGCATTCCGGCGGTCCCCTTCCTGCTGCTCGCCGGTCTCGCCGGCGGTGGCGCCTACATAGTCTCGCGCCGCCAGAAGGTGGTGGCAGAGGAGGCCGTCACCGCGGTCGCCCAGCAGCAGGCCGCCGCACCGGTGCTGGAGGAGCCGATCTCCTCCGCCCTTTCCATCGACGCCGTGCGCATCGAGCTTGGCTATGGATTGCTCGGCCTGATCAACGCCGAGGCGGGCCATCGCCTGACCGACCAGATCAAGGCGCTGCGCCGCCAGCTGGCGGGCGAGATGGGCTTCGTCCTGCCGGCCGTGCGCATCCAGGACAACCTGCAGATCAACGCCAATTCCTATGTCGTGCGGGTGAAGGAGATCGAGGCCGGCCGCGGCGACCTCAGGCCCAACATGCTGCTGGTCATGGATCCGCGCGGCGACAAGATCAACCTGGCCGGCGAGGAAACCGTCGAGCCGACCTTCGGCCTGCCGGCCATGTGGGTCGACCCGTCGCTGCGCGAGGAGGCGCTGTTCCGCGGCTATACCGTGGTCGATCCGTCGACGGTCATCACCACGCACCTGACCGAGCTCATCAAGGACAACATGTCGGAGCTGCTGTCGCATGCCGAGACCCAGAAGCTGCTCGACGAACTGCCCAAGGAGCAGCAGAAGCTGGTCGCCGACCTGATCCCCGGCCAGATCTCGGTCAGCGGCGTGCAGCGCGTGCTGCAGGGGCTGCTCGGCGAGCGCATCTCGATTCGCGATCTTCCGAACGTGCTGGAGGGCATCTCGGAGGCCTGCGGCTATTCCCGCAACGTCACCATGATCACCGAGCACGTGCGGGCCCGCCTCGCCCGCCAGATCAGCGACGCCGCCACCGACCAGACCGGCGTCATTCCGATCCTCACCCTGTCTCCGGAATGGGAGCAGGCCTTCGCCGATTCGCTGCATGGCGAAGGCGAGGAGAAGCAGCTGGTCATGGCTCCCACCGTGTTGCAGCAGTTCATCCAGCTGGTGCGCCAGGCCTTCGAGCGCCACACCATCATGGGCGAGAGCCCGGTGCTGCTGACCAGCCCGGCGATCCGGCCCTATGTGCGGTCGATCATCGAGCGCTTCCGGCCCATCACCACGGTGATGTCGCAGAACGAAATCCATGCCCGCGCGCGGATCCGCACGCTGGGGCAGATCTAGGATCTAATCCATGCGGCTGCGCAGCTTCACGGCTCCCTCCATCGCCGAGGCGATGCGCCAGGTGCGCGTCGCGCTCGGCGAGGATGCCGTCATCCTCGCCACCGAGGAACATGGGCGCAGCGTCAAGATCACCGCGGCGATCGACCCGCACCTTGCCGCCCAGCCGGTCGCGCCAGGCGCGGCG
This sequence comes from Dongiaceae bacterium, assembly GCA_044226685.1. Classification (GTDB taxonomy): domain Bacteria; phylum Pseudomonadota; class Alphaproteobacteria; order Dongiales; family Dongiaceae; genus Dongia_A. Next base: position 10,975 of record JBGAGP010000042.1, on the reverse strand, counting down.
CAGCCGGGGCCGGGCGGCGCCGCGGCGGCGATTCCTCCTCTCCCGGAAAACGAGACCGTCGATGCGATCGCCGCCGCACTGCGGTTCCATGGCGCGCCGCAGCCGCTGCTCGAAAAACTGCTGGCGATGACCTCGACCTTCGAGGGCGCCGACGCCCAGCAGGCATTGGCCGCGGCGCTGCGCGCCCGTTTCGCGTTCCAGCCGCTGACCGAGCAGGTGCCGGCCAAGCCGATCCTGCTGGCCGGCCTGCCGGGCGCCGGCAAGTCCTCGACCCTTGCCAAGCTGGCGGCCCGCGCCAAGGTCAACAACTGGCCGGTCACCGCCATTACCTGCGACCTCGCCAAGGCGGGCGCGGTCGAGCAGCTGGCGACCTACGCCAAGGCGCTCGAAATTCCCGCGTATCGCGCCAAGGACAAGACGACCTTGCGGCGCGCCGTCGACCGGTCCGACGCCAAGGGCATGATCCTGGTCGACACCATCGGCACCAACCCCCTGCTCCCCGGCGATCTCGACCAGTTGCGCGACCTGGTCACGGCGGTCGGCGGCGAGCTGGTCCTGGTCATGGCCGCCGGCGGCGATGTCAGCGAAAGCACCGAACTGGCCGCCGCCTACGCCGCCGCCGGTGCCACCCGCCTGATCGCCACCAAGATCGACCTCGCCCGCCGCTACGGCGGCATCCTGGCCGCGGCGGAAGCCGGGCCGCTCGCTTTCGCCGGCTTCGGCACCTCGCCGCAGATCGCCTCCGGCCTGGCCGCCGCGCGGGCCGACCGGCTGTGCCGCCTGTTCCTGCCTAATGCCCCGGCCGCGAAGGCGCCGCTGCGGGAGGATGGACCGACTCCGGCCAATGGTGGCAAAAGACAGCGGGATGGGACGGACTCGCTGCCGCCGCCACAACCATCGGCGGCTGCACCCAATGCCGCGACCAAGCCCGCGCCATCCAAACCACCCCAATCGCGCAATCAGCGCGGAGCTGCGTCATGAACGAGCAGATGCGAGCCGTCGCCGCAGCGGCGGCGGTCCAGCCGATCCCCAACGCGGTGGCGGTCGCCTCCGGCAAGGGCGGCGTGGGCAAGACCTGGCTGTCGATCTCGCTCGCCCATGCACTGGCCAAGCTCGGCCGCCGCATCGTGCTGATCGACGGCGATCTCGGCCTCGCCAACGTGGACATCCAGCTCGGCCTGTCGCCCGAGATCGACCTGGCCGACGTGCTCGACAGCGGCGTGCCGCTGGCCCAGGCGGCGCAGCGCCATGAAGCGACCGGCTGCGACATCGTCGCCGGACGGTCCGGGGTCGCCAGCCTGGCGGCCCTGCCGCCAGCCCGCCTCGCCGCCTTCGGCCGCGGCATCGCCGAGCTCAGCACCCGCTACGACCGGGTGGTCATCGACCTCGGCGCCGGGGTCGAGCGGCCGGTGCGCCACCTTGCCGCCCTGGCGGCGCAGACCATCGTCGTCACCAATGACGAGCCGACGTCCCTCACCGACGCCTACGCCCTGATCAAGCTGCTGACCCAGGACGGCGCCCGGACCAGGATCGGCGTGGTGGTCAACGCCGCCGCCAGCAAGGCGGAAGGCGAGCGCACCTACAAGACCCTGGCCAAGGCCTGCGACACCTTCCTGAAGATGACGCCGCCCTTGATCGGCGTGGTGCGCCGCGACGCCAAGGTGCGCGATGCCATCCGCCACCAGGCGCCGATCCTGACCCGCCATCCCAGCTGCGACGCGGCCCGCGACATCGCCGCCATCGCGCAGCGCATCGCGCAATCGTCATGAGCGAGTTCTCGATCAACCTGCCGCCGCGCCTGCCGGCCGCCAACGCCGCGGCCAGCGTGCTGACCGCGGTGGTGCCCGACCCGCCGCGTCATCTGACCCAGCTCGACAACGGCACCATCCTCAAGGGCATCGTGCAGGGCCGCGACAACGAGGGCCTGCTGGTCGTCGCCACCGACACCGGCACGATCAAATTGCAGACGCCGGCCAATCTGGCGCCCGGCAGCCAGGTGCTGCTCGAGGTCCGCGCCACCGGCGACCGGCTGCAGGTCTTGGTCCTCTCGGTCGAATCCGGCGCTACCGGCCCAGCGTCCGGCCAGGGCCCGCCGCGCGGCACCGGCACCACCGCGCCGCCGCCCACGACCGGCAGCGGCGCCAGCGCCGCGCCGCCCCCACGACCGGCCCCGCCGGCCATCCCGGTCGCCATCGCCGGCAGCGTGCTGCAAGGCACCATCGTCCAGGCGCCACCCGACACGCTGACCCAGTTGTTCCGTTCCCTGCTGCCGAGCCCGATCATACCGGCGCCCCCGGCCACGCCCGGTCAGAATCCGGTGCAGCTCGGCACCGCCATCATCCCCGGCCTGACCGCCTTGCCGGAGGAAGCGCTGAACCTCACGAACCCCGGCGCCACTCCCTCCGGTGCAAACCCGGCCGGCGCAAATCCTCCCGGCGCAAATCTTCCCGGCGCCACTCCCTCCAGCGCAAATCCGGCCCAGGCAGCCCAGCCCTCGCTTCCGGGCCAGCCAATTCCAAACGCGCCGGCGGCACTGCCGCAGCCACCGGCACCCGGCGCGCCATCGCCACCGAAGCTCGGCAGCACCTTGCAGACCGAGGTGCAGGCGAAGATTGAATCCCTGTTCCTCGCCTCCGGTGGCGCCGCCCCCGCCCTCGCCTCCACGGCCGGATCGGGACAAGCGCCGGCGCTGGTGCCGCAAAACCTGGCCGCGTCACTGAAGCTGCTCGCCGCCTTGCCGACCGGCACGGAGGTCAAGCTGCGCCTCATCGCGATCTCGCCGGGTCCCGGCCAGCCGGTGGTCCTGCCGGCAGCCGGCGCCGGCACGCCGCATGTGATGGCCGGCCGCATCATCGGCTACACGCCGACCGGCCACGCCGTGCTGCATTCGCCGCTGGGCGCAATCGTCCTGCATGGCAATCTCGCGGTGCCGGTCGGCACCGAGCTGTCCTTCGCCGTCGAGCCCGCCATCCCGGTGCCCGCCGGCGCCGCCGGCCTCGCCGCGCCGTCGCTGCCGCAATTCCTGCTGACGCTGTCGCGCGGCTGGCCAAGCCTGTTCGAAGCGATCGCCGCGATGCGGCTGGGGAGCGCCACGGCCGGCCCGAATGCGGATCCCGCCGCGGCGCTGGCGCATCTGCCGCAAGCGGGACCGAAGCTCGCCGCCGGATTGGTTGCGGCGATGCAGGCCCTGCGCAGTGGCAACATCGAGGCGCTGCTGGGCGGCATCGCCACCCTGCGGGCGGGCTCGGCCGAGCGCGAGGAAACCGTGCGCAAGCTGCGCCAGGAATTCGGCCAGATGTCCAGCCTCGCCCAGGACAAGGGCGGCGCCGATTGGCGCTGCTTCTTCATCCCGCTGCTGGATGACGGCACGGTGCGGCAGATCAACCTGTTCTATCGGCGCGACCGCGGCAAGAACCGCAAGGACGAGGAGAGCGCCAAGAGCGGCACCCGCTTCATCGTCGAAGTCGACATGTCGAAGATGGGCCCGTTCCAGTTCGACGGCCTGGTGCGGGAAAAGCGCTTCGACCTCATGGTGCGCAGCCATATCGCGCTTGGGCCCAAGATGCGCGAGGAAATCGGCGCTCTGTTCCAAGAAGCGCTCGCCATCGGCGACTATGCCGGCAATCTGCAGTTCCAGAAGGTGAAGGAATTCCCCGTCTCGCCGCTGGAAGAGATCGAGAAATCGGCGACGCGGGTCTCGGCGTAAGGCGGTCAGCCCTTGCGGCGGTGCAGCTGCAGGCCGATCTCGTCGGCGACGATCTGGTCGCGGCGGCGCTCGGCGACCTTCTGGCGCTGCTCGCGGTTCTTCATGGTCTGCTCGGTCTTCTTGAGATCCGAGAAGGCCTCGGTGATCTCGTCATGCAGCTTGGCAAGCTCCGCGCGGAGGTCGTTCATCGACTTCTCCAGCCGCTTGCGCCGGTCCTTCATCGCCTCGCGGTAATTCGGCAGCGTGCGCTGCATCTCGACGTCGTTGCGCGCCGCCTCGATCTCGTTCTGGACCTCCTGCTCCAGTTTCAGGATGTCCTTCACCAGGCGATCGATCAGAAGCTCCAGGTCGCCGGCCTGGCGCCGCTTCTCGTCCAGGGTCCAGCGCTGCAGCCGCAGCAATTGGTCGAGCCCGCTCATGCGTCAACCGCTTTCGCCTTGCCCACCGGCTCGGCATCGGGATGCGGCAGGCCGAGGATATCGGCCAGGCGGCAATAGCCGGTGAACAGGTCGGAATGCTCGGCGCGCTTCTGCCCGAGGAAGGCCTCGATCGCCGGATAGAGGCGGATCGCCTCGTCCACCGCCGGATCGGTGCCCTTGCGGTAGGCGCCGAGACGGATCAGCTCGGCCATGTCCTCGTAGACCGAGAGGTGCTGGCGCGCGCGGCGCACGATATCGGTCTCCGCGTCGCTGTTGCAGTTCGGCATGGTGCGCGAGAGCGAGCGCAGGACATTGACCGCCGGATAGCGGCCACGCTCGGCAATGCTGCGTTCCAGCACGATGTGGCCGTCGAGAATGCCGCGCACCGCGTCGGCGATCGGTTCGTTGTGGTCGTCGCCCTCCACCAGCACGGTGAACAGGCCGGTGATGCTGCCCATGCCGCTGGTGCCGGGGCCGGCGCGCTCGAGCAGGCGCGGCAGTTCGGCAAAGGTCGAGGGCGTGTAGCCCTTGCTCGCCGGCGGCTCGCCCACCGACAGGCCGATCTCGCGCATCGCCATGGCGAAGCGGGTGACGCTGTCCATCAGGCACAGCACGTCGTCGCCCTGGTCGCGGAAGAACTCGGCGATGGCCAGCGTCATCTGCGCCGCCTGGCGCCGCATCAGCGGCGATTCATCCGAGGTGGCCACGACGATCACGGAATTGGCGAGGCCCTCCGGCCCGAGCTCGTCGACGATGAATTCCTGCACCTCGCGCCCGCGCTCGCCGATCAGGCCGATCACGTTGACGTCGAGCGAGGTGTAGCGTGCCATCATCGACAGCAGCACCGACTTGCCGACGCCGGAGGCGGCGAAGATGCCCATGCGCTGGCCGCTGCAGCAAGTGGCGAAGGTGTTGATGGCGCGCACGCCGAGGTCGACTTTGCCGCCCACCCGGTTGCGGGCATGCGCGGGCGGCGGCACGTTGCGAATCCTGACCGGGTGCTTGCCGGTGGGCAGCGGGCCCTTGCCGTCGATCGGCTCGCCAAGGGCGTTGACGACGCGGCCGAGCCAGGCGCGGGTCGGGCGCACGACGGGGTCGGTGTCGACCACGATCGCCTTGCTGCCAAGGCCGATGCCTTCCAGCGAGCCGAAGGCAAGCGCCAGCGCCCGGCCGTTGCGGAAACCGACCACTTCGCAGCCAACCTTGCGGTTGGCGCGGTCGAGCAGGTCGCAGCGGGCGCCGATGGCGAGATTGGCGTCGATGCCGGCGATCTCCACCAGCATGCCAAGCACGGCCGCGACCCGCCCGTAGATGCGGCGATCCGGGATCCGGCCGATGTCCTGCAAGATATCGTCGAGCGGCAACGCTAACGCCATGCCCAGGTTGGTCCCTGCGCCAAATGACTCTCTTGTCACAGAGAGTACACAAGTAGCGTTAACCAGCGGTTAAAGTTAAGGTTGCAATCCGGCGCCAAAAACCCGGCGCGATATCAATAAGTTACCCACAGAGTCATCCACAGCCCAAGGGCTTGGTTCGTGTCCTGGAAACGACCTGGGCGGGCACTTGGTCCCGCGCCCATGGGCTGGGCGAATTCCCCGGTGTCCGTAAAAAAATCGAAGAAATCTGCGGATTTCCGCGATCATTGCTTTACAGCGAGGCCTTTAGATGGTTAAGATTCATCAGTATTAATGCTCGTCAAGCCATCACGGGGAGTTGGGGCCATGCGAGTATTGCTGGTCGAAGACGATGCCAATACGGCTCAGAGCATCGAGCTGATCCTGAAGTCGGAAGGCTATTACGACATCATCATTCTTGATTTGATGTTGCCGGACATTGATGGATACGAGGTGCTGCGGCGCCTCAGATCCTCGCGGGTTAACACGCCCATCCTGATCCTGTCGGGACTGTCCGAGCTCGACAACAAGATCAAGGGCCTGGGCTTCGGCGCCGACGATTACCTGACCAAGCCGTTCGACCGGCGCGAATTGCTGGCCCGGATCCAGGCCATCGTCCGCCGCTCCAAGGGCCATTCGGAATCGGTGATCAAGACCGGCAAGCTGACGGTCAACCTCGACACCCGCACCGTGGAAGTCGAGACCCAGCCGCTGCACCTGACCGGCAAGGAATACGGCATCCTCGAGCTGCTCTCGCTGCGCAAGGGGACGACCCTGACCAAGGAGATGTTCCTCAATCATCTCTATGGCGGCATGGACGAGCCGGAGCTGAAGATCATCGACGTCTTCGTCTGCAAGCTGCGCAAGAAGCTCAGCAACGCGACGGGCGGCGAGAACTATATCGAGACGGTGTGGGGCCGCGGCTATGTGCTGCGCGACCCGGAAGAGGCCCGCACCGGCGCGCCCAAGAAAGCCGAGGGCGCCAGCGCGTAGCGTTCTGGCTGCCGGATTTCTGTCTTCTGAAGATGCAACGCGCGCCCGGTCGGCGCGCGTTTTGCTTTGGCGCCCGGCGCCTGCTGCTTCAGCGCTTCGCGCCGGCCGCGGCGGCGAGCGGGGCCATCGCCGGCTTCTGGCCGCCGGTCAAGCCATAGACGCCGCGCTGGCCGGGCATCATCTGGAACTTGTCGGTGATGCCGAGCACCGTTTCGGCGCCGCCGAGGAACAGGAAGCCGTCATCCGGCATCTGCTTGGCGATCGAATTCAGCACCCGCCCCTTGGTCGGCTGGTCGAAATAGATCAGCACGTTGCGGCAGAACACCACGTCGAAGCGACCGAGCACCATCGGGTCATGCAGCAGGTTGAACTCGCGGAACTGCACCATGGAGCGGATCTTGGCGTTGATCTGCCAGCGATCGCCGACCTGGGAGAAGTATTTCACCAGCATGGTGATGGGCAAGCCGCGCTGCACTTCGAACTGCGAGTACATGCCCTCTTTCGCGCGCGCCAGGATGTCGGTGGATAGATCGGTGCCGATGATCTCGATGCGCCAGCCGTTGAGCTGGGCGGCCATCTCCGAGAGGATCATCGCCAGCGAGTAGCCTTCCTGGCCGCTCGAGCAGGCGGCGCTCCAGATGCGGATGGTCTTGCTGCTGGCGCGGCCTTTCAGCATCGCCGGCAGGACCAGCGCCTTGAACTGGTCGAACGGCTTGGTGTCGCGGAAGAAGAAGGATTCGTTGGTCGTCATCGCCTCGACGACGTCCTTGATCACCGCTTCGTCCATCTTGGAGCGGATCACACGCACCAGGTCGTCGAAGGTCGCCAGCTTCCACTTGCGCGCGACCGGCAGCAGGCGGCTTTCGAGCAGGTAGGCCTTGTCGTTGGTGAGGACGAGGCCCGACCGCTCGCGCAGGATCTGACAGATGAACTCGAAATCGGTCACGGTCATGCTGCCATCCTCGAAATCGTCTTGCGCAGGAAGGGTCCGATATCCGACAGCGGCAGGACCGCGGTGCACAGCCCCGCCGAAGTGACGGCGCCGGGCATGCCCCAGACCACGCTCGTCGCCTCGTCCTGGGCGGCCACCACACCGCCGGCGTCGACGATCTCCTTCGAGCCCTTCGCGCCGTCTTGCCCCATTCCCGTCAGCATCATGACCATGACCTTGCCGCCATAGGCCTTGGCCAGGGAACGCAGCATCGGGTCGACGGCCGGCCGGCAGAAATTCTCCGGCGGATTCTTGTCGAGGTGCAGCACCTTGCGCCCGCCCTCGACCGCGACCGTCATGTGGAAATCGCCCGGCGCCACATAGATGCGCCCCGGCGTGACCGGCTCCTTGTCCTTGGCCTCGGCGGCAGGCATCCCGCTGGCCTGGGCCAGATGCTCGGCCAGGATGGTGGTGAAGGTCGCCGGCATATGCTGGGTCACGAAGACCGGCATGTTGGTGACCTTGCCCATCATCTGGAAGACCTTGAACAGCGCCTGCGGGCCGCCGGTGGACGACCCGATCGCCAGGCAATCGGGACGGAACAGCGTCGGCATGTCGCGCAGCTTGATCGGTCCGGTGGAATAGAGCCGCTTCAGGGCCGAGCCAGGCTGCATCGGCGCCACGGGGGCGCTACCTGGCTTGCGACGCCGCCCGGCGGCACCCCAGCTCTTCACCTTGGAAATCAGATCCCGCTTGAAGCCCTCGGCGGAATTGATCTCACCCGTCGAGGTGGGCTTCGGCACGTAGTCGACGGCACCGCGCGAGATCGCCTTCATGCTGATCGAGGCGCCCTTGAGCGTCAGGGTCGAGGCCATGATGACCTGGAGGCCGGGGCGGGCCGCGATCAACTGCGGCAGAGCGGTCATGCCGTCCATCACCGGCATCTCGATATCGAGCACGACGACATCGATCTCGTTCTTGGCGACCTCGTCGATCGCCGCCTTGCCGTTGCTGGCCGACGCAACGACCTTGATGCCCGGATCGGAATCGAGCGTACGCGTGAGCAACCCGCGGATGACATGGGAATCGTCGACCACCAACACGCGGATCGGCGCAGCGGCGCTACTCGTCCCCGGCTTTTTTACTCCCGCATCAACCAAACCCATCTCCCGCACTCTCTACTCAGATCAGCCCCACCTGGCTGAACTTCGACTCGATGATCTCGCTGTCGAACGGCTTCATGATGTATTCGTTGGCCCCGGCGCCGATCGCCTCCTGGATATGGGCGATGTCGTTCTCGGTGGTGCAGAACACCACCACGGGCATCTGGCCGCCATCCGACTTTCGCAGCACGCGCAGGAACTCGATGCCGCTCATCACCGGCATGTTCCAGTCGAGCAGGATCACATCGGGCATGCGCTTCAGGCAGGCGTCAATGGCGATCCGGCCGTTCTCGGCCTCTTCGATCTCGAAATTCAGACCCTCAAGGATCTTGCGCGCCACCATGCGCACAACCTTGGAATCATCGACCACCAGACAGGACTTCATCGCGCGGCTCCGTCCTCACATCGCTTGTCCCAGTTGACCATCCTGCCTCCCAATAGCAGTCGCCTCTAGGCGGCATCCTTGTGGCTGCCGAAATTGAGCAGCGAGCCGACCGACAGCACGACCAGCAACGACCCGTTCAGGCGATAGATGCCGTCCGAGAACTCGCGCAGGCGCGCATTCAGGGTCGGCGGGTTGCGCTGGTAGTCCTTCATGTTCAGGCTCAGCACCTCGCCGACCGAGTCGACCAGCAGGCTGTAGAGCTCGCCATCATGCTCGACGACGACGGACATCGGCGGCTTGCCGTCATCCTTCTTCGCCATGTTGAGGCGCAGGCGCACGTCGATCGCGGTGACAATGCGGCCGCGCAGGTTGAGCGATCCGGCGACCTCCGGCGGCGCCAGGGGAACGCGCGTGATCTGCTGCGAGCCGAGCACGTCCTGGACGTTCAGCACCGGAATGCCGAACATCTGGTCGCCGATCGACATGGTCACGTAATCGCGATGGTCCTCGGAGCCGATGGCGACGGCGCCTTCGACCATGGTTGCAGCTTTCTCGCTCATGCCGCGCCTCTCATCTCAGTCAAGGTGGACTTCAGGGTGTGGACCAGGCCGTCACGGTCGTATTTGGCGACATAGTCGTCGAAGCCGACGTCGCGGCCCTTCTCCAGGTCACGCGGCGACGCGCGCGAAGACAGCGCGACGATCGGGATGTTCTGCCAGCGGCCCTGGCGCTTGACCATCTGGCAGAACTCGAAGCCGGACATGCCGGGCATCTCGATGTCGCTGACGATGATGTCGAACTCCTCGCCGGCCTCGCACAGCGCCAGCGCCTTGTCGGGGCTGTCGACCGCGGTGACCATGAAGCCCGCCGCGGAGAGTTGCGGCGCCAGCAGGTTGCGGAAGAACGCGCTGTCGTCCACCAGCAGCAGGCGCTTCTGGCCGGAGATGTCGCGGTCGCGCTCCTGCGAACCGAACCAGTCGGCGAAGGCCTGGCGCAGGAAATAGCCGGTGTCGATGATCTCGGTCGCCTGGCCGGCGACCACCGCGCTGCCGATGCGACCGGGGATCTCGGCGCCGAGCTCGACATTGAGCTTCGCCTCGACGATGTCGACGATCTGGTCGACCATCAGGCCCATCGAGTGCTCCTGGTCCTGGAACACCAGAACCGGCTGGCGGGCACCCTCGGCGGCCAGCTCCTGGCTGTGGTCCATGGTGATCAGCGGCATCAGCTGGCCGCGATACTGCACAACCCAGCGGCCGTTCGACTGCTCGATCGCCTTGCGCTCGATCTCCTCGAGGCGGGCGACGAGAGCCAGCGGAACCGCCTTGGGCGTGCCGTCGCCGGCGCGGAACAGCAGCAGCGGGACCTTCTCCTCGCTCTGGCCGCGCGACTTGCCGGCGATCTGGTCCGCTGACTGGCCGTCGGCGCCCATCTGGCCGCTATGCGAGGCGATGCCGTTGGGATCGAGGATCATGATCACCGAGCCGTCGCCCAGGATCGTGTTGCCGGAGAACATCTCGATGTCGCGCAGGATCGGCGCGACCGGCTTCACGACGATTTCCTCGGTGTCGAACACCCGGTCGACCATGATGCCGAAGCTGTAGGTGCCGACCTGGGTGACGACGATGAAGGTGTCGTCCTCGGAGGCGGCCTTCTCGGTGTCGAGTCTCAGCAGGCTGCGCAGCGAGACCAGCGGCAGCAGGCGGTTGCGCAGGCGCAGCACCGGCGTGTCCTTGATCCGCTCGACGCGCAGCTCGCCGTTGGCCGTCGCGCGGACCAGCTCGACCACGCTGATCTGCGGGATGGCGAAGCGCTCCTGGGCGCATTCGACGATCAGCGCGGAGACGATGGCGAGGGTCAGCGGGATCTTGATGACGAAGGTGCTGCCCTTGCCCTGGGTCGAGCGCATCTCGACGGTGCCGCCGATCTTCTCGATGTTGGTGCGCACCACGTCCATGCCGACGCCGCGGCCGGAGACGCTGGT
>JBGAGP010000041.1:0-32076 GCA_044226685.1 Dongiaceae bacterium | reverse complement strand
TCGCCAGCGCGCAGATGAGGACCGCCAGGCTGATGCGCTGCAACAGATAGATCGCCATTCACTTCGCCCCACGCCCGGTCCGCCGTCATCGAGCACATCCCGCGACACCCGGCAGAGCCTTCGACCGCACGGGGAATTAGAGACCCGGGGCGCCCGGATGGCAACCGCCAGCCGGGCGCCTGTTCATCTATGCCGCAGGCCGCCGCGAGCCGGCGAAACGGCCGTAGATCGGTGTCGCATCCGGCATCACCGCCGGTTCGATGTCGTCGCGGTGCAGGATCGCGAACAGCTCGTGGGTCAGGAAGATGAACTGGGCGGATTCGTCGAGCAGGTCCTGCATCTTGACGTACATGGCCTCGCGCTTGCCGTCGTCCAGCTCGGCCAGGGCCGCCTTGTCGAGCTTGTCGTATTCCTCGTTGCGGAACCGCTCCCAATTGTAGACGCCGACCTGCTCGGTCGTGTACCAGGCCGTCATCTGCGAGGGATCAGGCGAGGACGAGTAGTTGTTGAGGATCAGCTGCAGATCCTTCCAGCTGTCGCCGGAGCTCTGGTCGCCGAGGGTCCAGAACGTTGCGCCATCGTACTGGTTGATGGTCAGTTCGATGCCGATCTCGGCCAGGTTCGCCTGCGCGATCTGAGCGGCCGAGATGTAGGTCTGGGTATTCAGCACCGTAATCGTCAGCTTCGTCGGCGCGCCGGCGCCGACCTCGGCCAGCAGCTTCTTGGCACCTTCCACGTCGCGCTTCGGCATCTCGATGTTGCGATGACCGAGGAGGCCCGGGGCGATGATGCCGGTCGCCCGTCCGACCACCCCCTGGTAGGCACCCTGCAGGATCGCGTCGACATCGACGGCCTTCTGGATCGCCTGGCGGACGCGGATGTCCTCGAGCGCGGGGTTGTCCCGGTTCATGCCGATCCAGATCCACGCCAGGGACGGGCGCTCCAGCAGCTTCGAATGCTCCGGCGGCGTCTCGCGGTAGCGCTTCACCGAGCCGACGCTGACCCAGCTGTATTCCAGCTCGCCGGCCTCGAAGGCCAGTTCGGCGGCCTTGTCGTCCTGAATCGGGATGAAATGAATTTCCTCGAAGGCCGGGACGTATTCCTTGAAATCGGGATTGCGCTTGATGACCGCCTTGTCCTTCGGGGTCAGTTCGGTCAGCACGTAGGGGCCGCACATGGCGCCGGGATCGACCGTGATCTTGCCGCCGGCGCGCTCGACCGCTCCGCGATTGAGGATGTAGCCGGCGGCCCAGGGCAAGGTCGAGCGCCACAGCGGCGCGAAGGGCTGCTTGAGCACGATGGTGCCGGAATACTTGTCGGTCAGCTCGACCTTTTCCAGGGCGTCCCATTCATTGGCGTAGGGCGATTCGGTCTTCGGGTCGGCATGGCGCTCGTAGGTGTATTTCACATCCTCCGCGGTCAGCTCGCCGGAACCGTCGCTCCAGGTGATGCCCTGCTTGACCTTGAACTTGATGTGGGTGGGGTCGACCTGCTCCATCATCTCCGCCGCGTCGAGCTCGGTCTCCCACTTGTCGCCCGCCTTGTAGCGGATCAGCGACCGGTAGATCGATCGCATCACGTTGTTTTCCGACGAGGTGTTGCGGAACGCGGGATCGAGGATGGTGAGATCGTCGATCTGCCGCACCCGCATGAGCGAGGTATCGCCGGCAAAGGCGCCGCGCGGCTGGATCGCGACCAGCGCCGCCAGCGACGCCGTGGTCTGGATGAACCGCCGTCTCGAGAATGTGTCTCCCCTCAGAATCGCGTGACGCATCGCTGTCCCCATCTGTCTAGGTTTGAGAGCTGCTTGCCGGCTGCCCGATATAGGCGATCGCCTCGATCTCGGTCAGCATGTCGGGATAGGTCGGAAAGAGATTCGGCACCGCCACGAAGGCCGGCCCGCCGCCCGGGAAGGCCGACCGGCAGGTCGCCCAGTTGTGCTCGGTATCGTCCAGATTCCCGGTCGGATTGTAGAACGACGTCACCAGGACGACATCCGTCATCCCTGCCCCAAGGTCGCCCAGGATCCGCGCGATGTTCTCCATCGTGCGGCGGGTCTGCGGAATCATCGCGCCCGGATCGATGATCCTGGACTTCGGGTCCCACGAAACCTGTCCGCCGACGAACACGAAGTCGCCGCAGCGGCAGCCGTGCTTGTAGGTCAGGTGGATCGGCCAATCCCAGTGCCCTTGCGGCCAGGCATGCGTGCGCGGCAGGCGCGCCCCATCTGCGCCGCGCATCGCGATGACGTCGATCTTGATCAGGACCCGCCCGGCGACCTCCTCGGGAATATCGATGCCGGTCGCGACCGGCCCGGGCTCGGAATAGCGGTTGGCGACCGCCAGGGCGGCCGGCTTCCACGCCTCCTCCGAGGGATCGCCCGACGCCCAGCGGTTCTGCTTCACCACATCGTCGAGATCGGCGCCCAGCATGCGGAGAACCTTCTCCAGGCGGTTCATCGCCAGCTTGCTTTGCGCCACGATGTCGCCGGCGAACGCGATCGAGCCGTCGGGCAGCCGCGCGGACTGGGCGCTGGGAAATATCATCTCGCCGCCGCGCACACCGTGCACGAAGGGTCGCGGCAGCGGCGGCAGTTCCGCCGTGGGCGCGATGGTGCGCCGGACGCGGTGGTCGATGGCGATGGCCTGGAGCTGCACCCGCAGGCCCCAAAGCGGCAGCGCGGTCACCGGCACGACGCAGAGCGCGATCGACAATTCGGCCGGCAGCGCCCGGGCCAGCAATTCCGTGAAGTCGCGCTCGTCGCAGCTTCGATCGGGCACGAAGAAGGCGATGATCTTCACCACCTCGGCGAGGCCGGCGCCACATTGCCGGAGTGCGGCTTCGAGATTGGCGACCGCTGCGCCGATCTGGAGCCCGAGATCGCCGGGATGCAGCACCTCGCCACGTGGACCGAGGGCAACCTGCCCCGCCGTGAAAGTCAGGGCGCCGGCGCGCACCGCCTGGACGGCGGCCTGGGAGGATGGCCACGTGGCGTTCTCGGACGCTTTCAGATCGACCGCGCTCATGAGAGTCTCCCCGCCATCGACTCAACCCCATCCAAGGTCCGGCCCTTCCAAGGTCCAGCAAGTCACAGCGACCGGCACAAAGTACCCAAGCGGCGGTGATTTCGACAATTTCGCTGCCGCAAAATTTACGATGCGATCTGCAGCCAAGTCGCGTCGGATCGCGTCACATCGGGTCATGGCCAGCTTGTCTCCGGATCGAGCGGGTAGATCGGCCGGCGGACCGCCTTGAAATCGAACTGGGCATAGTCCGACGAGCAGACGCCGGGCCCGGCGACCAGGACGATGTGCCGCGCGACCGGCTCGAATGCCGCCCTGAAGTGCTGGCGCGACTTGATCATCACAAAGCGCTTCCGGCGCGGATCGATGCCCGCATGCGTGAGGTATCCAAGGTCGCACGGTTCGCTGCGATGGCCGACCACCAGGATCTCGGTCTGGCCCGCCTGCAGGACGGCGCTGCCGCCGAGGTCGATCTCCGCCCCGGTCATCATCGGCCCTTCGATGCGGAAGCGGCCATCGGTGATGGTGCGTACCGTGCCCGCGATCTCCAGCCCCCACCCCTTGAGATTGAGCGCGGGCGAGTTGGTCCGCCCGCCGATGCGCAGGGTCAGCTCGGCCCCGACCCCCGCCTGCCGCATCGCCGCCAGGGCGACCGGATCCCAGATCGGCCCGATCGCCACGTCCGTCAGATTCTGGCGCAGGATCTCGCCGGCGACGGTCATGTCGTCCATGCTGCCGCCGGCGCCGCTGTTGTCGCCATGATCGACCAGGATGACCGGGCCGTCCCGCAGCGTCGCGGCGTAAGCGATGGATTGCGCGATCGGTTCGGGCCGGAACACGAAATCCGCGCGGCGCGCCCAGGCCAGCTTGCCCAGCTCGGCCAGCAATGCCCGCGCCGCCGCGCTGTCTTCGTCGGCGACGATGACGGGCGCAAAGCCGGCATGTGCGACATCGGCCAGTGGAAATCCGCCAAAGACGGAGGCGGCAAGCACGCGCCTGTCACGCTCCGCGGCGATCGCCATATCCATGATGTCCTTCATCGGCTGGCGCGCCGGCGTCTGCCGCAGCATGTGCGGCAACATCGGCAGCGAATCCCAGTAAATGCGGGGCATCCGCCCGTTGGCCAACGCCCGCAGGAGGATGCGACCGGCGCGGGCGCCGGCCTCGGACATGTCGACATGCGGATAGGTGCGGTAGCCGGTGACGACCGAGCAATGCTCGATCACGCCCGCCGCGACGTTGGCATGAAAATCGAGGGCGACCGCGATCGGGATGTCCGGGGCCAGCCGGCGCAGCCGTGCCAAGAGGTCCGCCTCGCCGCTGAGGCCACCCTCCACCACCATCGCGCCGTGCAGGTCGAGCAGGATCGCGTCGCAGCCCCGCAGCACGGCATCGCAGATCGGATCGCAGAGCCGGTCGAAAACCTCG
This sequence comes from Dongiaceae bacterium, assembly GCA_044226685.1. Classification (GTDB taxonomy): domain Bacteria; phylum Pseudomonadota; class Alphaproteobacteria; order Dongiales; family Dongiaceae; genus Dongia_A. The sequence goes on along the minus strand of JBGAGP010000041.1, from coordinate 27,625 downwards.
CGGGTGACCGGCGCGCTGGGCTCGGCATTGGCGCAAATCGGCACCGCGACCTCAGCCCCGACGTCGCGCGCGCTGGCCAGCAATCCGCTGAAGGCCGTGTCCGTATTGCCCCACGCCGCGATCGCGTCGTCGGCGGTCAGCAGCGCATCGCGGCCGAGCGACTCGTAGAAGGCCGACAGCGGCGTTTCGATGGGCGAGAAGGTATTGGTCTCATGCTGCACCATCGCGACAACAAGCTTCACCGCGCCCTCCGACGCCCTCTCCAGGCAGGCCTATCCAGACGCGCCGAGGATGCGGACGATGGCGCAGGATGGCAATTTCGCAACCGGCGGAGTTTCGACGCGAATTGACGCCAAGTCGCGTCGCCCGGAACGCAGCCGTCAGATCTCTAGCGCGACCAATGTGCCGTCGCGCGGGCTGATGTCGCCGCTGACGGCTTGGACGATATCGGCGTCGATCTCCGTGCCGTCGACCGAGAACACGCCGCAGGCGGCGATGGCGTCCCGCAGATTGGGCGTCTTGCCGAGATAGGAAAACACGATGCGCGAGGCGTAGGGCTGCCGGCCGCTGCCGGCGGTGACCGCGAGGACCAGGCCATGCAGCAGCACCAGGTGCTGGCGCTGGCTGGGATAGAGAACGGTCAGCGCGATGGTGCCGTCGCCCATGTCGGGGCGGTCCAGCGTGAAGATGCGATCGCCTTCGATCAGGACGATGCCGTGGTACTTCACCACGAAATTGCCGAGATGCGGTTTGTCCCGGCGGACGAGCCGCTCGAGATTGCGGATATAGGTGCGACCGTCCTGCTGGTAGATGACCGCGACCGAGCGGATGATCCGGTTCGGCCAGGCGGGCGACCGGAAATGCAGGTGGTAATAGCCGCAATAGCGTTTCAGCGCCGCGGCGGTCGCCCCGCGCTTCGCCTGCTGCGCGTCCCAGAATTTCTGCAAGCCGGCCGGCAGGTTGTCCGAGGCCGGCGCCGCGAGCACGCGCTTGGCGAAATCGTGGTGCCGCAGGAAAAGCTCGCCCTCCTCGACGCCGAAGAACGTCGCGATGCGCCGCAGGTTCTGCGCCGACGGCAGCGACGCGCCCGCGAGGTACTTGTTGAATTGCTGCCGATTCAATTTCATCCGGCGGCAGACTTCGGCCACCGACCGGTGATTGCTGCTGAGCAGCCGAAGGTTGAGCGTGAAATCCTTGGATTCGTCGACCATGCGTCCCGGACTGATATTCCTGCAGCCACCCGCCGACAGGCCAAGGCGGCAAAGGATTATAGCAACGGCCCGGGCTGGTTCCATGGTCGGAGGGAATGTGGCTGGGGCGCCAGGATTCGAACCTGGGATGGCGGGACCAAAACCCGCTGCCTTACCGCTTGGCTACGCCCCAGCAGGCCCGGCCCGACCGGAGGGGTCGGCGGGCGGCGGCACCATAGGCAAGCGATTCCCCCATTGCAACCCTCCGCCGTGCCATGCGGCGGCCCTTGCCGCCAGCCGTCGCGGGCCGGTATTTTCACAGTCGAGAACCGCCCAGCGCAGCGAACCCGCGCCGCGGTGAGGCTGCCGCCCGCGACCCGGCCGGCGCGTATCCGCGAGTGCCCCAGGCCATGACCGACGAGCCGCTCAGAGCCAACCCAGAAGACCGGCCGGCGCCCCCTTCGGGTGAGCGGAAGCCGGTGCCGGCGGCCAGGCCGGCCGACGATGCCGCGCCGCCTGTCGCGGCCGCCCCCGAAACCCACCCCGACGCCGCACCGGTCGAGATTGCCGCAGACTTGGCGGCTTCCGCGCCCGCCACGGCGCATACCCGGCCGATCCGCCCGGTCAAGGCGGGGCCAGTTGACCGGCGGCCAGCTTGGTCTGGCTTTCTGCTGGGCGTCCTAGTCGTGGGATTCGCCATTGGCCTCGCCGGGCTGCTGTGGCGCTTCGGCGGTGGCGAGAGCCCGATGCCGGCGCCGGCCGTCAGCCTCGGGCAGGGTGAATTGGTGGAGATGGAGACGCTGCTCGACCAGCTCGGCTTCCCGCCCGGCAAGCTCGACGGCGTCATCGATGGCGACAGCATCGCCGCCATCCGCGATTTCCAGCTGACCGCCGGCCTGCCAGTGGACGGCACGCCGAGTGCGGCACTGCTCGAGGAATTGCGCGCCGCCCTGGCCGAGCTTTCCGGCTAGGCCGCCAGCGGCGCCGCCAGCGACCACCATGCCGGATGCTCCGCCTGCATCCGGCGCAGCGCGACCTGCGCCGCCGTCTCGTCGGCGAACAGGCCGAAACAGGTCGCCCCGCTGCCCGACAGCCGGGCCAGCCCGCAGCCAGGCAACGCCGCGATGGCAGCCAGCACCTCGCGAATCGGCGGCGTGACACTGATCGCCGCGTCGGTCAGGTCGTTGCGGCAGGCGGCGAGACGGCGAATGAAATCGGCGAAGTCGCCCGGCGGTGCCGGCCAGCGCCCCGGCGCGGAGAATTCACCCCGCCGGGCCTTGAACACCGCCGGGGTCGGCGTCGCCACGCGCGGATTGACCAGCAGCAGCCAGCAGGACGGCAGACCCTCGGCGGCATCGATGCGCTCGCCGATGCCGCCGACGAAGCTGGGCCTGCCGGCCAGGCACACCGGCACGTCGGCGCCGAGCTTCGCCGCGAGATCCATGAGCGCGGATTGATCCGGATTGACCCGCCACAGATCCGCCAGCAGCCGCAGCGCCGCCGCCGCATCGGCCGACCCGCCGCCGATGCCCGATGCAACCGGCAGGTTCTTGGTCAGGCGGATGGCCGCCCCGGCCTTGGTGCCGGTCAACGCCTGCAGGCCGGTGGCGGCGCGCAGCACCAGATTCTCCGGCCCGCTTTCGAGGCCCGCGGCGAAGGGACCGTCAATGGCGAGCGTCAAGGTATCCGCGGCCGTGGCTGAAAGCGCATCACCGGCATCGGCGAAGACGATCAGGCTGTCGAGCAGGTGATAGCCGTCCGCGCGCTTCCCGGTGACGTGCAGATAGAGATTGATCTTGGCGCGCGCGAGCATGGGCGGAACGACCGGAGCGGGACCAGAGGAAACGGAAGCGACGCGGGCTCAGCCGCCGTTGGAGGTGCCGGCGGTGGGCGAGCCGGCGGGAGCCGGATTGGCCGATTGATCGGGCAAGCCTTCCTCCAGCTTCTTCTCGATGACGGGCTGCAAATCGGGCTCCGGCTCGAAGCTCAAGGCGCGCGACCACTGGAACCGCGCCTCGTGATGGCGGCCGACGCGCCAATAGGCGTCGCCCAGGTGATCATTCAGCACCGGATCGGTCGGCGCGAGTTGCACCGCCTTCTCCAGATTGACGACCGCCTTCTCGTAGTCGCCCAGCATGTAATGCGCCCAGCCGAGGCTGTCGACGATGAAGCCTTCATCCGGCCGCTGCTGCACGGCCTTTTCCAGCATGGGCAGCGCCTTGTCGAGGTTCTCGTGCCGCTCCACCCAGGTATAGGCGAGGTAGTTCAGCACATAAGGCTCGTCAGGCGACAGCTCGAGCGCCTTCAGGAAGTCCTTCTCCGCCGACGGCCAGTCCTTGGCGCGCTCATAGGCGATGCCGCGATAGTAGAAGAGCTGCCAATCCTCCGGCTCCACCTGGCCCAGGCGTTCGATGGCGGTGGTATAGGCCTTCGCGGCGCCGGTGAAATCCTTGGTCGAACGCAGCAGCTGGCCCAGCTGCTGGGCGGCGGAAATGTCGGCGGGATCGTCGGCCATCGCCTGGCGCAGCATCGCTTCCGCCTCGGCGTTCTTTTCCTGCTGCCGGTAGCATTCGGCGATCGAGAGCTGCGCCGGGCGGTGATAGATGGAATTGCGGTCGATCTGCGAATAGGCGGCGATCGCCGCATCCCACTTCTTGATCTGGCGATAGAGGTCGCCCATCGCCACGCGCGCGATGTCCAGCTTGGGATCGAGGTCGAGCGCCAGCTGCACCAGCCACAGCGCATCGCCATTGAAATCGTCGGCCATCAGTTCCATGGCGACCTGGCCGTAGGCAACCGCCATGCCCTGCTTCACGTCGGTGACCAGGGGGCCCTTGCCCTTGTCGGACTCGACCCGGTGCAGCATGGCGGTGGCGACGTCCTCGCCGCGGCCCTGGGCCTGGGCGCGGTAGCGCGCCACCATGTCGCGCGCCGCCTGGTCCTTGCCGTGGCGCAGCAGCAGCGTGATGTAGAGCTCGGCCAGCTGCGCCGGGATTTCAGAGGTGGCGTCGATCGCGGCGTTCAGGCTGGCTTCGGCCGCGTCGGCGTCGCCGGCATGGTCCTGGATCAGGCCGGCCTGCACCAGCTGCAGCATCTCGGCGCCCTTCATCGCCTTGAGCGGCTTCAGCTCGGCCAGGGCTGCCTCCTCGCCGCTGGCGCCCATCGCCAGCCAGGCGCGCAACATCGGGCCGGTGACCGCCATCAGGCGATCGTCCGGCAATTCCCGGGCCAGCTCCAGCGCCTTGGCATAGCTGTCGGCGCGCACTTGCTCCTGGATCAGCGTGACGGTGATCAAGGCCGACTTGAAGCCGGCATCGCGCATGCGCTTGGCAAGGTCGATGGCGTCCGCCATGCGGTTGTCGCTCAACATCGCGAACAGCGCCTTCTGGGCGAGGACCGGATCGTTGAGTTCCTCGCCAAGCGCAATGCTCAGCAGGTCGGCGGCCTTGCCCATGTCGCGGGTATCGAAGGCGGTCATGCCGGCGAGGTAGGCGCCGCTGGCGCTCCAGTTCTCCGGCTCGGTCGCGGCGGCACCGGCCACGACATTGCCCTGCGCATCGGCGACGGCATTGCTCGCCGGCTGGCCGGCCGACGGCTGGCGGGACGCCACCGGCACCTCCGGCCCGCACCCGGTGAGGACCGTGGCGAGCAGACCGGCCGCGACGAGCGGCCAGGAGAGCCGGCCTTGGCGCCGGTCGGTTTTGGGCATGGGGGCGTGCCTGTCGGTCATGAAGGGGCTGTTCCGGGAAATGGGTCCGCGATCACCTTAATATAAGGCGTCCAGTCTTAACATTCCCACCCGGATTTGCCTCACATATTCGGGTAGTTGGGGCCTCCGCCGCCCTCCGGAACCACCCAGTTGATGTTCTGCGTCGGGTCCTTGATATCGCAGGTTTTGCAGTGGACGCAGTTCTGGGCGTTGATCTGCAGGCGAGGATTGCTGCCGTCGCTCTCGCGCACGATCTCGTAGACCCCGGCCGGGCAATAGCGCTGCTCCGGCGCGTCATAGAGTGCCAGGTTGACCTCGATCGGCACGTCCTTGTTCTTCAGCGTCAGGTGCGCCGGCTGGTTTTCCTCGTGGTTGGTGGCCGAGAGGAAGACCGAGGACAGGCGGTCGAAGCTGACCACCCCGTCGGGCTTCGGATAGGCGATCTTCTGGGTGTCGGAGGCCTTGCGCAGCTGGGTGTGGTCGGGGTGGTTGTGCAGGGTCCAGGGCGCCTTGCCGCGGAACAGGTACGTGTCGATCGCCGAATAGGCGAGCCCCATCCACATGCCGCCGTGGAAGGACGGGCGGATGTTGCGCACCCGGTAGAGCTCGTCCCACAGCCAGGTCTGCTTCAGCGCCTCCGGATAGGCAGTGATCTCGGCGCCGGCGGCATCGCCCGCCTTCAGCCGCGGATAGATCGCCTCCGCCGCGGTCATGCCGGACTTCATCGCCGTATGGGTGCCCTTGATCTTCGGCACGTTGACGAAACCGGCCGAGCAACCGATGAGCGCGCCGCCAGGGAAGGTGAGCTTGGGGATCGACTGGAAGCCGCCCTCGTTGATCGCCCGCGCGCCATAGGCGATGCGCCGGCCGCCTTCGAAGATCGGCCGGATCGCCGGATGCTGCTTGAAGCGCTGGAATTCCTCGAACGGCGACAGATGCGGGTTGGAATAGTCGAGGCCGATGACGAAGCCGACCGCCACCTGGTTGTTCTCCAGGTGATAGAGGAACGATCCGCCATAGGTGCCGCTATCCATTGGCCAGCCGACGGTGTGCGTGATCTTGCCCTGCTCGTGCTTGGCCGGGTCGATCTCCCACAGTTCCTTGATGCCGATGCCGTAGGTCTGCGGATCGCTGTCGGCGCGCAGGTTGAAGCGCTCGATCAGGCCCTTGCTCAGCGAGCCGCGGCAGCCCTCGGCGAACAGCACCTGCTTGCCGTGCAGCTCCACGCCGCGGGTGTAGTTGGCGGTCGGCTGGCCGTCCTTGCCGACGCCCATGTCGCCGGTAGCGACACCCTTCACTGCGCCGTTCTCGTCCTGGATGACTTCCGCCGCGGCGAAGCCCGGATAGATCTCCACCCCCAGGGCTTCCGCCTGCTGGCCCAGCCAGCGACAGAAGTTGCCGAGCGAGATGATGTAGTTGCCGTGGTTGTTCATCTGCGGCGGGGTCGGCAGGCTGATCGACCCGCCTTGGGTGAGGAACAGGAAGTGGTCCTCCCTGGCCGGGGTGTTGAGCGGCGCGCCCTTGTCCTTCCAGTCCGGGATCAGCTCGTTCAGCGCGCGCGGCTCGAGCACCGCGCCCGAGAGGATATGGGCGCCGATCTCGGCCCCCTTCTCCAGCACGCAGACCGCGACGTCATGGCCCTGCTCGGCCGCCAGCTGCTTCAGGCGAATCGCCGCGCTCAAGCCCGCAGGCCCGCCGCCGACGATCACCACATCATATTCCATGACCTCGCGATCCATGCCGCTCCTCCCAGAAGGCGGCCAAAGCGGCCGTCCTGTCGTTCACGCATCTCTCCGCCGCGCCTGGCGTTCCGGCTCATGCCGGAATTGGCCGCCCCAATTGGCCGCCCCAATTGGCCGTGGGCCGATCCGATGCTACGGTCGGTGTCATGTCACAAGACGCCCCGATCAGGCAACTTGCCGAACATTACGCCCCCGCCGAGGCACTGGCGCTGCTGAAGCTCTATATCGACTGGGGCGCCGACGAAGCTATTGAAGCGACGCCGCAAAGCCGCCTCGGGACGACCGGCGCGGCGATGACCGACCTGCCGCCGCGGGGCATGCCCGCCAAGGGACCCGTTCCAGCGCCGGCGCGGCCGGAACTGCCCCGCCAGCTGGCGGAGGCGCCGGTTCGCCCGGCCTACGTCCCGAGTCCCGCTCCGGCCGCTGCCCCCGCGCGAGCCCTGGGGCCGATGGACCAGGCCGTCGTCACCTCGGCCCGCGAGGCCGCCGGCGCGGCCCCTAATCTGGCCGCCCTGCGCGCCGCGCTGGAGGGTTTCGAGGGCATCGGCCTGCGCCGCACCGCCACCAACCTGGTCTTTGCCGACGGCAATCCCGCCGCCCGGGTCATGCTGGTGGGCGAGGCGCCGGGGGCGGACGAGGACCGCCTGGGCCTGCCCTTCGTCGGCGTCTCCGGCCAGTTGCTGGACCGGATGATGGCGGCGATCGGCTTGGACCGGACCACCTTCTATATAACCAACGTCTGTTTCTGGCGGCCGCCCGGGAACCGGAAGCCGACCGATGCCGAACTCGCTGCCCAGAAGCCCTTCGTCGAGCGGCATATCGAACTGATCGCGCCCAAGATTCTGGTCCTGGTCGGGGCCGCCGCCGCCCAGGGCCTGCTGCAAACCACCGAGGGTATCACCCGGCTGCGGGGCCGCTGGTTCGAGTATCGGACTCCGGGCCTAGCCGACCCGATCCCCACCCTCCCCATCTTCCATCCCGCGTACCTCCTGCGCCAACCAGCACAAAAGCGTGAAACGTGGCGCGATCTTCTGAAGCTGAAATCGCGGCTCGACTAGTCGTTAATAGAACCTTTTTCCCAGAAAGTGATTCTGAACTAAAACAATTATCTAAATTACCGTGTAGTATGCACACGGGGGTATTAACTAATACGTATAGTAGTTCGGAACTCCCGTAAGACCATACGGGTTGTTGCCGCGCGAGATTTTTAGTGGACTCCCCCTCCTCGATCGTCTAACCGTGACTCCGGGAGACAACAAGAAATCGTTAACCAATTCGTTCCTTTCGGGCTGGAACGAGTGCACCAGGGGGACAGGACCTTGGCGACGACATGGCACCGACGGGGCTGGCGCTCTTTGGCGCTGACCGCATTGACGACGATGACGCTGGCCGCCGGGCTTTCGGCGGAGGCGTTCGCTCAGGACCGCGCCACGGCGGCTTTGCCGGGGGTGGATGTGCAGGTGGACGGCGTTTCCCTGCCGAAGCCCCTGGATGCGGTGAACGCCGACCGGTATCGCGACATTTTCCGCCTCCAGGCCGCGGGCGACTTCCGCCGCGCCGACGAGATCATCAGCGGGCTGACCGACCAGTCGCTGCTCGGCCACGTCCTGGCCGACCGCTACCTGTCGCCGCTCTACAAGGCCAACGCCAAGGAGCTGTCCGACTGGCTGCGCCGCTTCTCCACCCTGGCGGTCGCCCAGCGCATCTATCTGCTCGCCCTCGACAAGGGCGCCCAGTCGCCGACCCCGCCGGCCGCGATCGGCATCAGCATGGGTTCGCCGGACGAGGCCTATAACGACCGCGACACCAACTGGCTGGCCGGACTCGAGGCATGGAAGCGCGGCGACTTCGCCGGCGCCGCCCTGGCCTTTTCGCGTGATGCCGAGAACGCGGATGACGACCCCTGGGACCAGTCCAAGGCCTCGTTCTGGGTCGCCCGCGCCTATCTGCGTGCCAAGCAGCCCGACAAGGTCAGCCCGTGGCTGAAGCGGGCGGCGAAGCATCCGCTCACCTTCTACGGACAGCTGGCGGCCCGCGCCCTCGGCGTCGCGCCGGAGATCGACTGGTCGGCGCCGAAGCTGACCAAGGCGCATGGCGACCAGATCATGAACGCCCGCTCCGGCAAGCGCGCCATGGCGCTGCTCCAGGTCGGCCAGAAGGAGATGGCGGAAAAGGAACTCCTGCTGCTGCAGCAGAAGGCCAAGGACGAGCTCGACGAGGCCCTGGTCGCGGTGTCGCAGGCGGCGAACCTGCCGACCCTGGCCCTGAAGATGGGCGCCACCCAGCGGCTCTACGGCGATTCGGTCATTCCGGCGGCGCTCTATCCGGTGCCGAGCTGGCAGCCGGAAGGCGGCTTCACCGTCGACCGCGCCCTGATCTACGCCGTGATGCGGCAGGAATCGGGCTTCAACCCGAACGCGGTCAGCGGCGACGGCGCCATCGGCCTGATGCAGATCATGCCGGAGACCGGCAAGAAGCTCGGCTTCGAGCCCGGCCAGCTGCGCAACCCGCAGGTCTCCATGACCGCGGGACAGAAATACCTCGGCTCGCTGATGGCGATGGATCTCGTCGATGCCGACCTGATCATGACCGGGGTCGCCTACAATGCCGGGCCCGGCAAGCTGCAGAAGTGGAAGAAGGCGAGCCGCGCCGGCGAGGACGCGCTGATGTTCCTGGAGACCCTGCCGGCCAAGGAGACCCGCCAGTTCGTGAAGCGGGTGCTGGCGGCCTACTGGATCTACCAGGAGCGCCTGGGCCAGGACACGCCGACGCTGAAGGCGCTGGCGACCGGCGGCTGGCCGCGCTATACGGCCCAGGACGGGACGGCGACGGCTTCCAACTGAGTTCCCCCTAGACAGGCAGCCTCCGCCCCACACTTAGGGACGGAGGTTGTTTTGCCACGCATCGACGAAAGCCGGCCGTTCCTGGCCGTCAACATCGCCGTCCTCACGGTGTCGGACACCCGCACCCTCGCCGACGACAAATCGGGCCAGGCCCTGGTCGACATGATCCAGCGCGACGGCCACAAGGTCGCCGCCCGCGCCATCGTCAAGGACGACGTCGAGGCCATCTGCGCACAGCTGCGCGCCTGGATCGGCGACCCCGAGATCGACGTGGTGATCTCCACCGGCGGCACCGGCGTGACGGGGCGCGACGTGACCCCGGAAGCCTTCGAGCAGGTGTTCGAGAAGAAGATCGAGGGTTTCGGCGAGTTGTTCCGCTGGCTCTCGTTCCAGAAGGTCGGCACCTCGACGATCCAGAGCCGCGCCGTCGGCGGCGTCGCCCACGGCACCTACCTCTTCGCCCTCCCCGGTTCGCCCTCTGCCTGCCGCGACGGCTGGGACGACATCCTCAAGCACCAGCTCGACAACCGACACCGGCCCTGCAATTTGGTCGAGCTGATGCCGCGGTTGGAGGAGCATCGCCGCTGAGGCGAAACACCTCAACCGCGCGCAGCCGCGAATCGGCCTTTGCTCCAACCCGCTCGATGTGGAATATCGCCAGCCATGGAGCGGCGCGGATTTCGCTTTAGAGGAGATGACGACATGAAGCGCGTGATTTTCACCGGCGGCAGCGGCAAGGCGGGCAAGCACGCGCTGCAGGTTCTGCTCGATCGTGGCTACCAGGTGCTGAACCTGGACCAGAAGCCGCTCGACAATCCGAAGGCGCGCACCTTGATCACCGACTTGACCGATTCCGGCCAGGTGTTCAACGCCCTCACCTCCTATATGGGCCTGCACGAATTCGACCCCGATTTGCGCGCGCAGCCGGCCGACGCGGTGGTTCACTTCGCCGCCATCCCGCGCATCATGATCACGCCGGACAACGAGCTCTACCGAATCAACGTGATGAGCACCTACAACGTGATCGAAGCGGCAGTGAAGCTCGGCATCAAGAAAATCATCATCGCCTCCAGCGAGACGACCTATGGCGTCGTCTTCAACGACACGCCGCGCGCGCCCGACTATTTCCCGCTCGATGAAGACTACGACGTGAACCCGATGGACAGCTACGCGCTCTCCAAGGTAGTGAACGAGAAGACGGCGCGCGCCTTCGCCCAGCGCACCGGGGCCGACATCTACGCCCTGCGCATCGGCAACGTGATCGAGCCGCACGAATACGCGCTGTTCCCCAAGTGGTTCGCCGATCCGGGGTTCCGCAAGAAGATCGCCTGGTCCTATATCGACGCGCGTGACCTGGGCGAACTGTGCCACCGCTGCATCAAGACCAATGGCCTCGGCTTCCAGGTGTTCAACGCGTCGAGCGGCGACACGTCGTCCGATCTGCCGACGGCGGAACTGCTGAAGCGCTTCTATCCCAAGGTGCCGGTGAAGGGAAAGCTCGGCAAGTTCGAGACGCTGCTCTCCAACAAGAAGGCGCGCAAGAAGCTCGGCTTCGAGCAGAAGCACTTCTGGCGCGACTACGTGAAGGCCTAGCCCTCGAACGACGAGACCGTCACCTTCGCCGCGGCCAGCCGGCGGTAGAGGTTGCGGCGGCGGGCGAGCGGCCACCAGTCGTAGAGGAAGATCTCCAGCGGCTTCCAGTTCGCCACCCAGCCGACGATGATCAGGCCCTCTTCCAGGAAGCGCGCCAGATAGCCGGTGCCGAAGCGCCCCGTGATGACCTGGCCGGCGGCGAGGCAGAGGCCGAGTGCCGCCAGGCCGATCGCCAACGACAACCGCCCGACCCGGAACAGCTCGTTGAGGTCGCGGCCGATCATGTCGGCGCGATAGGCGAAGAAGCGCTGCAGGGATTGCTCCAGCCCGCGCGCCGCCTCGCTCTCCGCCTGGCGGCCCGGCAAATGCACGACGATGCGCAGCGGCAGGTTCCGCGGCAGTTCGCGCGCCCAGCCGACGATGTATTCCTGCGCGTCGTCGTCGAGGTCGCGCTCGCGGAACGGGAACGGGTCCAGCGAATTGAACAGCTGCGACACTTCGTCCACGCGAATCTGGATGGCCTGGCTCTCGGTCTCGCTCATCGCCCTTGCGCTGCCGCCCCTGGTTGAGGCCAGCTTAGAGCAACGCGCGCGAACGCGAAACGAGCGATGAGGAGCGATGACCAGCGATCCGGGCCAGGCCGAGATTGTCGCCTTCCTGTCCGATCCCGGCGCCTATGCCGGCGCTGCGGCGCGCGTCGAGACGATCACCACGCATGCCTCGCGGATCTTCCTGGCGGGTGAGCGCGTCTACAAGCTGAAGCGCGCGGTCAGATATTCGTATCTCGACTATTCGACGCCCGAGCAGCGCCACCGGGCCTGCGAGGCGGAGCTTACCTTGAACCGCCGCACCGCGCCGGATCTCTATCTCGCGGTCCAGCCGATCCTGCGGCGGGCGGACGGCACGCTTGCTTTCGCGGGCGCGGGCGAGGCCGTCGATTGGGTCGTTGTCATGCGCCGCTTCGCGCAGGAGGCCCTGTTCAGCCACCTGGCGGAACAGGGCCGGCTGACGCTGCCGCTCGCGATGCAGACGGCCGATCGCATCGCCGCCTTCCATGCCATTGCCGCGCCGGTGCCGGACCAGGGTGGTGTGGCGGGAACCCGCGCGGTGGTCACCATCAATGACGAGAACCTGCGCCGCGCCTTGCCACGCGGCCTCGGACCGGCCGATATCGACCGTCTGCGCGACGCGACGCTGGCGGCGCTGGCGCGTCACGCCGCCCTGCTCGACCGCCGCCGCGATTCCGGCAAGGTGAAGCGCTGCCACGGCGACCTGCATCTCGCCAACATCTGCCTGCTCGACGGCGTGCCCACGCTGTTCGACTGCATCGAGTTCAGCGACCTCATCGCCTGCATCGACGTGCTCTACGACCTCGCCTTCCTGCTGATGGACTTGCGCCATCGCGGTCTCGTCGCGGCGGCGGCGCAGGTCTTCAACCGCTATCTCGATCGCATCGACGAAGCCGACGGATTGCCGCTGCTGCCGCTGTTCCTGTCGCTGCGCGCGGCCGTGCGCGCCCATGTCACCGCGACCGCCGCGCATGCCCAGCCGGCGGGCGATCGGCGTGACGGCGCGCTCGACGAGGCCCGCGCCTATTTTGACATGGCGGACGACTTGCTGCGGCCATCGCCGCCGCGGCTCATCGCCATCGGCGGCCTCAGCGGCACCGGCAAGTCGAGCGTGGCGGCGGCCATCGCCGGCGAACTCGGACAGGCGCCGGGCGCCCGCGTGCTGCGCAGCGACGTGCTGCGCAAGCGCCAGTTCGGCCAGGCGCCCGAAGGCCGTCTGCCCGCCGAGGCCTACGCGCCGGAGGTGAATGCGCGCGTCTACGCCGCCCTCGAGCACGCGGCGCGCGATGCCCTTGCCGCCGGCTATTGCGTCATCATCGACGCCGTCGCCGCGCGGCCCGCGGAACGCCGGGCCTTCGCCGCCCTCGCCGCGGCATCGGGGGTCGCCTTTGCCGGCCTCTGGCTGGAGGCGCCTGCGGAGGTGCTGATCGCCCGGCTGCAGGCGCGCCAGGGTGACGCCTCGGATGCCGACGCGGCGGTGTTGCGCCAGCAGCTCGCCTACGATCTCGGCCCGATGGACTGGACCCGGATCGACGCCGGGGCCGATGCCGGCGCCGTCGTGGCGCAGGTGCAGCGGGTCCTCGGCCTGCGCGCCTAGGCTTGCCGCTTCCCCGCCGCCTACCGGATTTCGCGTTATCAGGCTTTTTGTTCTTTATTTGTTCTCATTCTCGCGCCAGGATCGGGCCATGTCCCGTGACCCGCGATACGCCTCCCCCGGCACCGATCCGGATGCCGCGCCCGATCCGACCCTGCCGCCCCAGGCGGTGAAGGGGCGCGGTGCCGTGAGCAACCGGCCGGGACGCTATGAGCTGGGCGAACGGCCGCTGGAGGATGACGGCTGGCGCAATCCCGCGGTCGATGACCCGGAGGCGGAGCTGCCTCCCCTGCGCACCACCGTGCTCCCGGACACCAGCCGCTCCGTCATCGCGCGCAACCAGTCGCCGGATGTGCCCTTCGACCAGTCGATCAATCCCTATCGCGGCTGCGAGCATGGCTGCATCTACTGCTATGCGCGGCCGACCCATGCCTATCTCGGCCATTCGCCGGGGCTCGATTTCGAGACCAGGCTCTACGCCAAGACCGACGCCGCGGCCTTGCTGGAGCGCGAATTGCGCAAGAGGAGCTACCGGCCCGACGTGCTGGCGCTGGGCGCAGTGACCGATCCCTACCAGCCGATCGAGCGGCAATACCGGGTGACCCGCCAGGTGCTGAAGGTGCTGAGCGATTTCAATCATCCGGTCGGCATCACCACCAAGAGCGCCCGCGTGCTGGACGACCTCGACCTGCTGGCCGACATGGCGCAGCGGCGCCTGGTCATGGTGTCGATGTCGGTCACCTCGCTCGACCGCGACTTCTCGCGCAAGCTGGAGCCGCGCGCCTCGACGCCGGCCAACCGGCTGGACGCGATCAGGCGCCTGAGCGAAGCCGGCGTGCCGGTGGCCGTCTCGGTGGCGCCGATCATCCCGGCGCTGACCGACCATGAGATCGAAGCCATCATCGCCGCGGCGGCGGAAGCCGGCGCCCAGGCCGTCAACTGGACCGTCGTGCGCCTGCCGCTGGAGATCAAGGACCTGTTCGCCGAATGGCTGGTGACGCACGCGCCGGGCAAGGCCAAGCACGTGTTCTCCCTCATCGCACAGTGTCATGGCGGCGAGATCTACCGCGCCGAATGGGGCACGCGGATGAAGGGCCAGGGCCCCTATGCCGAGATGATCCGCAAGCGGGTGGAGACCGTGGCGCGCAAGCACGACTTGCACCGGCGGCAATGGAACCTGGACGTAACCCGCTTCGCCGTGCCGCGGCAGCCGGACCGGCAGATGGAATTGTTCTGCTGAGGCGCCTGGCGCAGCAACAAACACCGTCGCGACAAATTCCGTGAGTATGTTGAAATCGTTGGTAATAAGCGGGATTCCCGCGCGCCGGTGGCGATCGGCCGGACTCGCCGCCATTGCTTTTTGCGCCGATTCAGCCCATATAACCGGCACTCAACGCGTTATGGGTCTATCCCCGTCTTCCGCTCATCCGCGAGCGCCCGACCCGGCTTCATCCGTTCCGTAGCTTGGCCCGCCCCGCAATCTCTGCGTGGCGGCACTCCGGTTTTTCTGAAACCGGTCTTTTCTAAAAAGGTACGACATGTCTAGTGGCAAAGTTAAGTGGTTCAACGCCCAGAAGGGCTTCGGGTTCATCCAGCCGGATGGCGGCAGCAAGGACGTTTTCGTCCACATCTCCGCGGTGGAGCGCGCCGGTATCGGCCATCTGAGCGAAGGTCAGGCGATCAGCTTCGATATCGTTCAGGATCGCGGCAAGGAATCGGCCGGCAATCTCAAGCTGATCTAACCGATCGCGCGCCGCGCCTCCCGAGGGCGCGGCCTGATCGCGGTGATCGCGTCCGGGCGGAACGACCACGGTTGCTCCGCCCGGTTTTTGCCGGGCAGCTTCGGCACTTCGGTCGATATGTGCAATCGAGCACGCCGAACCGGGGCTCGCACATCGTGCCGAGCCCCTTCAGCCGCCAAGGCCATCAGTTCGTGGGGCAAGAGAAAATGATGAACAGATCCACCAGCCTTCGTTCGGAAGAAGCCCGCCGGCAGGCGCATTCAGCGACGCTGAAGGCCAAGCAGGCGCAGAGCGAGATGCTGAAGGAGCGCGCCGAGGTTCTCGCCGTCGAAGCCAAGAAAGTCGACAATCTGCGAGCCCTGCGCTTGGCCAAGGAAGCGGCGACCCGCGAGGCCGAGGCGATCGAAGCCGCCATTCCCAAGCCGGTCGTGCCGCGCAAGCGCCGCACCAGCAAGGCCGCCATGGACGCACCGGGCGAGACCGCCATGGCTGCGGGCGGCGACATGGACAGTCAGGCCTAGCCGGGCCCGCCCTGGCGCTTCTGCCGGGTCACGTCCCGATAGTCAGCTTCCGGAAATCCTCCAGCACCGCCTCGATCATCTGCCGGCAGCGCGGATCGCGCCCCTCAGCCGACGCCGCAAGCAGCCGCAGCAGGTATTTTGCCTTTTCCGCCGCCTCGGGCCAGGTGCCCGCGGCCTGCGCGAAAAGCACCGCCTCAAGTCCGGCCTGCGCCTGGCGCAGCGCTTCCTGGTCGGCCTCGACCTCCGACAGGTGGCGCCGGGCCTCCGTCGCCACCTGTGCCGCCATTCCGCGATGCTCGTCAAGCGACACCGGCGGGCGATCGTCGTCTTCGATCATGTTCCGCGCCAAGCTTCCCGCGAGTCGACGCGCAATCAGCTCTGCGCGGGCTTCGCCAGCATATCGGCGCAAGCAGTCGCCAATTCGCGGTTCGGTTCGGTGGCCGCCGGCATGGTGGCCCATCCGGACTTGATCACGAAATCGCGCTGCTCATAGCTGGTCTTCATAGCCATCAGCTCCGCCAGCTTGGCAGTCGAATCCGGGTCGGATTTCTGCTGGCTGACGCAGACCGGCAACAGCGCCTGGATCACGGCAACCTGCGACCGGTCATAGGCCAGCCGCTCCGCCGAACCATTGGAGTACCAGCCGCCCTGATTGAAGCCGACAACCATCGTTATCACGGCGCCGGCAAGCCCGCCGGCGACCGCCGGCTTGAGCCATGTTGGGATGTTCATGCGAGAAATTCCTTTTCGACTATCGGATGTGCAGACGGGCGTCGGACGAGGCCCGTGCAGTTTTCTTTGCACCATGCGCTCAATAGGGCGGCAGCGATACAGAAATCGGCCCCATCGCCCGGCACGGCACCGCGCCGGAATACCTCAATCCGTGATTTGACGGCGCTACCCGCTTGGCGCGATAGATAAAGCGCAGTCTCGCCGGCATGGACTTGCAACGCATGCGTGCAGACGCGCCGACCGGTTTGGCGACCGACGGATATGGTGGCCGAGGGATTTGGCGGGCCGCGACGCGATATTGATCCGTTCGCATTGCACAAGTTTCGCGCCAGGCGATTCCGCTGCTTCGTTGCATCCAGCGTCATGAGGGGAGGGAAGCATGATCATTTCCATCGTCAATCACACCAATGGCCAGATCAAGGATGAAGACCTGCAGACGGCAATCCGCGCCATCAACCGGCAGATCGCCGAGGATTTCGAACCCTACTGGAGTCTCGGCGCGACCCTGCGCCTGGAGGGTCGCAGCGAGAAGAATCCCGGCAAGATGACCCTGCCGGATCTGCGCGGCGACGCCATCCTCTATCTCTGGGACAAGACCGACGTGGCCGGCGCGCTCGGCTATCACGACCAGAACGCCCGCGGCATTCCATACGGTTTCGTCTTCACCGACCTGGCGAAGAAGCTCGGCGAATCCTGGACCGTCACCCTGTCGCACGAGGCGATGGAACTGATCGCCGATCCCGAGGTCAACCTGCTGGTGATGGGGCCGCATCCCGTCGATCCGAAGAAGACCGTGTTCCACTGGTACGAAATGTCGGACGCGGTGCAATCCGAGACCTATTCGGTGGACGGCGTCGAGGTATCCAACTTCGTCCTGCCGCTCTACTTCACCGGCAGCGACGAGCCGGGCGGGAGAAACGATTTTCTCGGCCGCGCCTACAATGGCAAGACCCTGAACTCGTTCGGCGTCAACCCGGGCGGCTATATCGGCTTCTACGATCCGGAGACGGGCACCCACGAAACCTTCAGCCGCAAGAACGACACTGTGGCGGCAAAGCGCCAGAAGCTGAAAGGCGAGGCCTCGGCGGCGCGCCGCTCGCTGCGCTATCGCCGTTTCGCCAAGCAGATGGCCGAGGCGGTGCGCGAGAACGAGTCCAAGCATGGCGGCACGCAGAAGACCGCCGCGCAGGTGACCAAGCTCAAGACGGCATACCGGCTGTCGGTGCTGAAGCGCCCCGGCGGAAAGCGCAAGACCGGCGTCTACTAGGTCCGATCCATCGCCCGGATCTTGAAGCACGAGGGGCGGCGCGTGCCGCCGCCCTTCCGCACCCAACTTGGCGCCTACGCGACGGCGACGCGCAGCTCTCCCACGCCGTCGACGCCGCCCTGCAGCGCGTCGCCGCGCTGGACCGGACCGACACCGGCGGGCGTGCCGGAGAAGATGAGATCGCCGGCGCGCAGCTCGAACAGGCCGGAGAGGTAGGCGATCATCTCCGGCACCTTCCAGATCAGCTGGTCGAGATCGCCCTGCTGCTTGAGTACGCCATTGACCTTCAGCCACACCCTGCCCTTGACCGGATGGCCGATGGCACTGGCCGGCGCGATCGCCGAACAGGGTGCCGCCGCCTCGAAGGCCTTGCCCACTTCCCACGGCCGGCCCAGCTTCTTTGCCTCGCCCTGCAGGTCACGCCGCGTCATGTCGAGCCCGACGGCATAGCCGAAGACGCAATCGAGCGCCGTCGCGGTCGCGATGTTCCGGCCGCCCGATTGCAGCGCCACCACCATCTCGAGCTCGTGATGCACGTCCTGTGAGGCGTCGGGATAGGGAAACACGCCGCCATCCGGGACCAGCGTGTCGGGATTCTTCTGGAAGAAGAACGGCGCCTCGCGGCTGGGGTCGTGGCCCATCTCGATCGCGTGGTCGGCGTAGTTCCGGCCTACGCAGTAGATGCGATGCACCGGGAACAGCAGGTCCGAGCCGCGGATGGGCAGTGCCGGTTGCGGCATGGGCGGGAAAACATACTTCTTGGCGGCAGGGCCCTCGGCCCCCGACGCGGTCATGCGATTGCTCCTGCGGCGGTGAACATCCGGCGATCCTGCCACAGCGCGGCAATCTTCGTCACCGCAATCGTCATCAGTCGCGCTGCACCTCGAAGCCGCGCGCGGCCAGCAAGGCCGGCAGGCCCTGCTCGCCGACCAGATGGCCGGCGCCGACGGCGATGAACGTGGTGCCGGAGCCTTGCATCAGCGCGGCGATCCTGTCGCTCCACGCGGCGTTGCGGCGCAGGATCAGCGCGTCGTAGAGCTCCGGCGTCTCGGTGCGGATGGCGCCGATGATCAGCTTGTCCAGCGTATCGACGTCGCCATGCTCCCAGGCCTCGGCCATCTGTTCGAAGCCCTGCTTGAGCGTCTGCGCGCCGTTCACCGTCTGCTCGAGGAAAGCCAGCTCGACCTCCGGCGGCAGGTCGGCGAAGAACATGACCTGCTGCTCCGCGGTCTCGAAGCCCTTCAGCACCTTGCGCGACTGCCGGGCATCCGCTTCGAGGACCAGGTCGACGCCCTGCTTCGGATCGTGCCCGTCCTTGATCAGCGGCCCCATGCTCAAAGCGAGTGCCGCCAGCCAGGGCCGCATCGGCTCGAGCGCCGCACGCGGCAGGCCGGCCTCGCGCGCCACCGCCGCCACCCGGTCCAGCACCTCGGGCGACAGCTTGCTGGACAGCGGATGCTTGCGGTCGAAGCCGTGTTTCAGCACGATGGCCTGCACCGACGCGGCCGTTTTCGGATCGGCGAGGCCCACCGCCTCGAGCCAGACCTCGCCGCTCGCGTCGAACGCCTGGGCGATCCGGCCGTTGCGCCAATCCGCGCCTTGCCGCGTCAGGTGAATGGTGCCGAACAGGTAGATCGTCGAATCAGCGTCGCGGACGACCCACATCGCCGGGGCCGGCGCCCCGGGTGCGAATACTTGCCAAAGCACGACCGCGACAACGGCAAGCGCGGACGAGATGCCGATTATCCAGCGCAACCCCGGTCTGCCGCGCATGTCCATGAAGCCCCCGTCGCGGCGATCATGCTGCCGCGGAAATGCGACCAATACCCGTGCACTATTCCATCCGATCGTTAAGCGGATGTTAGCGCCGGTGGGCCGCCGGGTCAGAGATGCGAAAAGACGCTATTTGAGGTCGGCGGCGCCGAGCGTGTAGTCGCCGCCGCGATGGCGCGCATAGACCTTCGTCGCGGCCGCGCAGATGCGCGCGCGGTGGCGGTCGAAGGCGCCGAGCAGACCGGGTTCGTCGCGCCCGCCCTGCGGATCGAGCTGGCGCAGGGCGGCAGCCTCGACGAAGAAGGAGATTTCAAGCGCATGGTCATGCGCCCAGAAGCGCACGCATTGCCGCCTGGCGTCGAAGCAGCGGCTCTCATTTGGGAAGTTGAGGGACATGATGCCGCTTCCCTGGGCCGGGTTCCGCCGCCGGGGCCGCTAGGAGCGGCCGCTCGGCGTCGAGCGGCTCTGGCTGCGGCGGGTTTCCACGCCGGACCCGCTGCGCCATTTCGAACTGCCTTTGCAGCGCGCGCAGACCCGCTCGCCAGCCCAGCTGCTGTGGAACGGCGTGCTGCAACTCAGGCAGGCACGCTGACGCCCTGCATCCAAAGGCGACGCGGCGGTTTTCTCGAGGTTCTCGCTCATCGATGATATATGGGCCTGGCGCGGCCCGATTGTAAGCGAAATCGCCCGAATCGGCGCGCCGGGCCGCCGAAATCTCAGCTCCCGCCGTCGCGGCCCAGGGCCAGGCGCCGGGCGACCAGCCAGCAGGCGAGCGCCCAGGCCGCCCCGGCGCTCCACCCCGCCAGCACGTCCGAGGGCCAATGGACGCCGAGATAGACCCGCGACAGGCCGACCAGCATCGTCAGGCCGAGCGCCACGGCGAGGACATAGGCCTTCAGCCGCCGCTGCTCCATCAGCCGGGCGACCAGCGCCGCCAGCGTCAGGTAAACCACCGCCGACATCATCGAATGGCCGCTGGGGAAGCTGGAGGTGAAGGTCAAGGCCTCGCGCGGCACCAGTTCCGGCCGCGGCCGGTCGATCAGGTATTTGAGCACGGAGGAGGCGCCAAGCCCGCCGAGGCTGGCCGCGAGCGTGAACAGCGCCAGCGCCCAGCTGCGCGCGAGCGCGAGGAAGCCGACCACCGCCAGCACCGCGATGACGAGGACCGGCGCCGAGCCCAGCGCGGTGACGTCGCGCACCGCGTCCTCGAACCAGGGCGCCCCCAGCGGATCGGCCGGATCGCCCGGCACGCGGAAGGCGAGGATGACGGCCTCGTCGAAGGCATGCGTCTCGCCCTCCATCACCTCGCCGGCGATGGCGATGAAGGCCCAGGCCGCGCCGGCGGCCAGCGCCAGCGGGACGAGGATGCGGGGAACCTGGGCCGGGATGGGAACGCGCATGGGACTCGCCTGACGCCACGACAGTCCCTTCTCCTAGCGCATCGGGCCGGTGGAGGAAACGGGCGGCGCCGCGACCAGCCGCGCTATTCGTCCAGCGCCTCGCGGATCTTCTGGGCCAGGAGCTGCTTGCGGTAGGGCTTCGACAGCAGCTTGATGCCGGGTTCGCCGGCGCCGCGGTGCTGCATCGAGCCTTCGGCGTAGCCGGAGGTGAACAGCACGCGCAGCCGCGGGCGGAGCCTGGTCGCCGCCTCCGCCAGCTGCAGGCCGGTCATGCCGCCCGGCATCACCACGTCGGTGAACAGCAGGTCGATGGCGGCGCCGCTCTCGACGATGGCGAGCGCCTCCTTGCCGTTGCCGGCCTCGACGGCGCGATAGCCCAGGCTCTCGAGCTGCGCCAGCGCCAGCTTGCGCACCTTGGCGTCGTCCTCCACCACCAGGATGGTTTCGCCGCCGCCGGATTTCACCGCCGCCGGCACTGCGGCGACCTCGGCGCTGGACGCTTCCGCCAGGCGCGGCAGGTAGAGCCGCACCGTGGTCCCGTGGCCGACTTCGCTGTAGATCCGGGCGTGGCCGCCGGATTGCCGGGCGAAGCCGTAGATCATGGCGAGGCCGAGCCCGCTGCCCTTGCCCACCTCCTTGGTGGTGAAGAAGGGCTCGAAGGCATGCGCCAGGACCTCGGGTCGCATGCCGGTGCCGGTGTCGGAAACCGCCAGCATGGCGAAGTCGCCGGCCTTGGCGTCCGGGTTCAGGGCGACGTAGTCCGCGTCCAGGGTCTGGTTCCCGGTCTCGATCAGCAGCTTGCCGCCATCCGGCATGGCGTCGCGCGCATTGATGGCGAGGTTGAGCAGGGCGTTCTCGACCTGCGCGGCGTCGGCCAGGGCCGGCTTCAGGTCCGCCGCCAGATGCAGCTCGATCTCCACCTGCTCGCCCAGCGTGCGGCGCAGCAGGTCGTCCATGCCGACGACCAGGCGGTTGAAATCGACCGGGCCGGGCAGCAGCGTCTGCTGGCGCGAGAAGGCGAGCAGCCGGTGGGTGAGCGCGGCGCCGCGCTCGGCCGCGCGCATCGCCTGGTCGATGGCCGCGCGCAGCGGCTCCGGCACCGTGGCCAGGTCCAGGTCGAGCGAGCCGATGATGACGGTGAGCAGGTTGTTGAAGTCATGCGCGACGCCGCCGGTCAGCTGGCCCACCGCCTCCATCTTCACCGCCTGCTGCAATTGCCGCTCCGCCCGGCGCTGCGCGGTGACGTCGCGGCCGGAGGCGATGGCCAGCACCTTGTCGCCGTCGCGCAGCGGCACCGCCTGCAGCTCGGCGACGCGCTCCTTGCCGTCGAGGCCCTGGATGCGCATTTCCGCCGGCAGCAGCGGCATGTGCCGGTCGATCAGGGACCGCGTGCGTTCCTCCGCCCGCCTGCGGTCTTCCGGCTGCAGCATGGAGAAGATGGTGCGGCCCACCAGGTCGCCCGGCGCGCCGGCCCCGAACAGCCGCGCCGCCGCCGGATTGGCATAGGTGATGACGCCCTCGTCGTGGATCCAGATGCCCTCCTGCACCAGGTCGACGATACGGCTGAAGCGCTGCTCGCTGACGCTGAGCGCCCGCTCGGCCTGCTTCTGCTTGGAGATGTCGATGACGAAGCCGCCCAACGCGACGATCGCGCCGGTCTCGTCGCGCACCGGCACGCGCACCACCAGCATGCTGGCGTATTCGTATTCCGCCGGCCTGGGAACGTCGACCTCGATGACCAGCGGCTTGCCGGTCGCCAGCAGCTTGCGGTCGGCGTCCTCGACCATGGCGGCGACGGCGGGCTCGAACAGCTCGCGCGCGGTCCTGCCGACATAGGCGACGGGATCGAGCCGCATGGTGCGCAGCCCCTCGGCGTTGATGTAAAGGTAGCGCCCGGCGGTGTCCTTCAGGTTGACGCCGATCGGCGCGTTCTGCACCAGCGCCTCGAACCGCGCCTCGACCGCGCGCAAGGTGGCCTCGACGCGCGCCTGCTCGGTCACGTCGCGCAGCACCGCCAGGATGCTCGGCCGGCCGGCGAGGACCAGCGACGTCCAGTTGACGTCGACCAGGATGACGGCGCCGGACTTGGTCAGGTGGCGCCACTGCCCGATATGCCGCGGCCCCGAAGTGGCGTCGCGCACCAGGGCGAGGAAGCGCGGCACGTCTTCCGCCGGGCGGATATCGGTCACCTTCATGGCCAGCAATTCGTCGCGCGTGTAGCCGTATTGCGCCAGCGCGGCGGCGTTGACGTCGAGGAAGCGCAGGGTCTCGCGGTCATAGACCCATTTCGGCACCGGGCTCTGCTCGAACAGCGCGCGGTAGAAATCGCCATGATCGACGCCCGCCTCCGGCGCGGCGGCGCCGTCGCCGAGGCGCCGCGCCGCCGGAACGCCCGGCGTTCCGCCCGTCTGGTTCTCTCCTGGTCGATCCGGCCCGGCCATGCGGTCTTCGCCCCTCGCAATCGAGTTGTGAGCTTCGCGTGCGCCACCGATGGCGGAATAATACCGCTTCCAGCTGTGCAATTAATAGCGGGATTGCCGCCGCGCGCGGCCGGCGGAGCCCGGTCACGTGGCGTAATGCAGCGCTAAGGGGCCGAAATTAACCCGCCGCCGGGTCGGGGGCGCGCCGATGACGGGGGCGCGCCGATGCCGGGGCCGCGCCGATGGCGGGGGCCGCGCCGATGGGGGATCAGGCCGCCGCCCGCCTGGGCAAAGCCTCGCCGAGCAGGAAGCTGGCGGCGGCGGCGAGGATCAGCCCCGGCAGGGCCAGGTGCGCCGGGCCGAGGCCGATCTCGTCGGCCAGGGCGCCGAGCGCGATCGGCGCCAGCAGGATCGACAGGCCGATGGCGATGGCGAGGCGCATGGCGGCGAGGTCCTTGGCGGAGAGCGCCGCGCCGACGGCGAAAGTGGTCGACAGCGGATAGAGCGGCGCCACGCCGAGGCCGATCAGGAACAGCCCGGCGATCGCCGCCGCCGGGACCGGGACGCCCCAATAGACCAGGAAGCCGGCGGCGGTCATGACCAGGGCGGCGATGAGCAGGCGCCGCTGCGCCACCCGCCGCACCAGGACGCGGAGCGCGATGCGCCCCAGCAGCATGCCGAGCGGAAAGCCGCCGGCGGCGGTGGCCGCCGCGGCCGGGGCGAAGCCGACCACCCGCTCCAGATAGGCCGGCGCCCAGAACAGGATCGACATCTCGATGGCGCAGGACGCGAACAGCAGCACCCAGAAGGCCCAGAAGGCGGGCGGCAGCCCGCGCGCTTGGCGCGCAATCTGAGAGTCCCCGCCCGCCCCTGCGTGCGCCTCCGCATGGGGTGCATGCTCGATGATCGGCAGCTGGCGGAACCACAGCGCGATGCCGAGGCCGGCCACCGCGCCGAAGACGACCGCCGCGCGCCAGCCCAACCCCGCCCAGATCGCGAGGCCGGAGAGCAAGGGTGCGGCGAGGCCGAAGGAATAGGCGGTGATCGCCTGGCCGGCATAGGCCTCCGCCCGGCGTTCGCCGTGCAAATCGGCGAGGATGGCGGGGATGAGCGCCGGGACCAGCGCGCCCAGCGCGCCGATCAGGAAGCAGGCGCCGATGCTGGCCCAGGGCAGCTGGCCCGCCGGCGGGGCCGGCGCCAGGCAGAGCAGGATGCTGCCGCCGGCGAGCCCGGCGACGCCGACCCAGAGCGTGCGCCGCCGCCCGAGCGCCGCCACCACGCGGTCCCCCGCCAGCCCGACCAGGACGATGCCGAGCGCGATGGCGCTCGAATGCAGGCTGACCGCGCGATAGCTGAGCGCGAACTCCGCCTGCAGGAACGGCACCACGTTGCCCTGCACGTTGACCGCGTAGATGTAGAGGCCGGTGAGGAGGAAGCAGTACCAGGTCGCCGTCCCGCGCAGGGCGGCGGCGGACGCGGCGGCGTCGGTGCTCATCCCGGCACCTGTCGGGTCCTGGACGCCTGGTGCGGCCGCTGGGTCGTGACGATGATGCGCTCCCCCCGATTGCCCATGCTGTATAGCCGACCTGTGACTCGCCGCACAGTCCAGGCGGAGTCCGCTATGCCGGGTGGCGGACGGCTGCTAGGGTTCGCGTCGGCTCCGGCTGTCGCGCCAGCGCTCACGCAGGCTCGGTCCTTGCCGGACGAGGACGCCTCCCATGCTCCACTCGCTCTGGCTGCGCGCCGCGGTTTGCTCCGCGGCCGTGCTGTTCTGCGCCACCCCGTTCTGCATCACGGGTGCCTCCGCCAAGAACCTGCAGCCGGCACCGGTGCCCGATGCCTGGCAACGGCCGCACGCCGACGGCGCCAATACCGGCTATGCCAATGTCGTGACCGCGCCCGCCACCAAGCCGGCGCGCACCATCCCCAACCTCGGCACCTTCGCCGCCGGCGCCGGGCCGGTGATCGGCGCGGACGGCACGGTCTATGTCGGCAACCTGCAGGGCAAGCTGATGGCATTCCATGCCGATGGCTCGCCCGCCTGGAACCGCCAGCTCGATGCCGGGCAGCAGATCCTCGCCTCCCCCGTCATCGGGCCGGACGGCGGCATCTATGTGGTCGGCCAGTCGATGGCGACCGACAGCAGCGTGAGCCCGCCCTTCAAGCACCCGGATTCCACCCTGCACAAGTTCCTGCCCGGCGGCGGCTATGCCTACCAGGTGCCGTTC
Source organism: Dongiaceae bacterium (assembly GCA_044226685.1). Classification (GTDB taxonomy): domain Bacteria; phylum Pseudomonadota; class Alphaproteobacteria; order Dongiales; family Dongiaceae; genus Dongia_A. The sequence goes on along the minus strand of JBGAGP010000041.1, from coordinate 2,302 downwards.
CCGAAACACTTCGACGGCCACGGCGGCACCAGCGCCGCGCCCAACATCTGGCGCTTCAACGGCGAAGAGGCGGTGATCGTCCCGGTCATCTATCCCAACCGCGTCACCGGCGGGCGCGAGGTGCGGCTGATCGCCTTTTCCACCACCGGCCCGGCGGTCATCGGCGAGGCCAATGTCAGCACCTTCGTGCAGACGGTCACCGGATCGGGGCCCAACCTGATCGACTGCGACGACCGGCTGTTCTGCATCTTCCCCGGCATGGGGTTCCAGGGCCACGGCAGCCTGGACGGCATCGACCCGAACAGCCTGCTGCCCGAGGACATCCGCGCGCCGATGCCCTCCACGGCGATCTACACCTTTCCCGGCGGCGGCACGCCGTGGATCGTCGTTTCCGACGGGCTGTGGGACCTCGTCGGCTTCACCTTCTCGCCCGGCAAGGGCTTCTTCGAGGGCTTCCGGGCGCATGACGCGCACTGGCAGCTGGCGGCGACCCCGATGGTGATGCCCGACACCGCGAGCTTCGCGCCGGAAGCGGCCGCGACCGTCACCTGGCGCGGCCAGGCGATCAAGCAGCCGCCGCGCACCACCCTCGATTTCAGGACCGTCGCCAGCCCGTCGCGCACGGCGGAGGACGCTCTCGTCTTCATCGCGCCCGGCGCGATGCATGTGCGCCAGCCCGGCGGCGCGGTCATCGACGCCCAGCTTGGCGGCCAGACCATGGTCTCCGCCGCGGTGTCGCAGAAGCATATCTTCGTCTCGACCGCGAACGCGTTCCTCACCTTCGACGCCGCCTTGAACTCTGGCAGCGCCGCGCCGCTCGCCAGGTTCGACTGGCTGAAAGGCGGCACCTCGCCGCCCGCGATCGGACCCTATGGCGATGTCTACGCCATCGCCGGCGGCAAGCTGCATGTGTTCGCGGCACCGCTCTGCGACTTCTGCGCCGCCCAGCCCCAGGATGCCAGCGCGACGGACCAGCAGACCGGCAGCAGCCCCGCCCCCGCACCCAGCGTGCCGCCCACCACACCCCCCGGCACCCCGCCGACCCAGACCCACTACGAGAACCCGCAGGGGCCGAACGGCCTCCGGCTCTATGCCTGCACCGAGATCGGCGGCGATTCCTGCGGCAAGCCGGTGGCGACCGCCTTCTGCCAGGCGCAGGGCTGGGCCAAGGCCCACAACTACGACACCAAGAGCAAGAAGGTGCAGGCCGAGACCCTGTCCGGCCAAACCTGCACCAAGAACAAGTGCAAGGTGTTCGACTTCATCAATTGCGAGAATTGACGAAGGCGTGACCCGCTTGCGCTAAGCCGGGGGTGCCGGCGTTGCCAGGACGGTGTCGCGCGCGATGGCGCTAGACTGCAGGCTGACCGCGCTATAGCTGAGCGCGAATTCCGCCTGCAGGAACGGCACCACGTTGCCCTGCACGTTGACGGTGTAGATGTAGAAGCCGGTGAGAAGGAAGGAGTACCAGGTGGGGGCGCGCCGGTCCGATGGCGGACGGGCTTGATTTGGGCGCAGCATGCGTGATCGGCTCCCCGTGGCCGAGAGCTTATAGCCGACGATCATTCGTCCGGCGAGGTGGGCACGTTCCAAATATCGCGATGCTGAAAGAAGGGCCTTACTTCAATTCTCTATAGTTGTATACTCTTGTGCGCGCACAATCGGGGGCTTGCACTTGCAGATAGCTGATCTGCGTATCCGGAACTTTCGCGGAATAAGGACTGGATACATAAGATTTGGACCTCATAGCGTTCTTGTCGGCCCAAATAACTGCGGCAAGACGACGGTGATCGAGGCACTGGCCTTGCTATTTGGCCGTGATCGGATGGTTCGCAGTCTTACAGAACATGATTTCTTCGGTAGCGATCCCCAAGCCATCGACCGAATTAACCTTGTAGCCGCGGTTATCGACTTTGACAGTGATGACCCAGCTGATCATCCGGAGTGGTTCAAGCCGGGACGCGGAATACCTAAGTGGTGGGATGCCACAGCCGGAGCAGTATCTGCAACGCGGGACAATCCTACATGGCAGCTAGCATGCCAAGTCGGCTTCGCCGCTCGGTTCGATCGAGGCTCTTTGGAAGTCGAGACCGGTCGGTACTTTCACGATGACGATGGAATCGAAGACATCTTCGCGGAGGAGACATGGACCCCGGTTCCTGCGGCATTGATACGCGATATTGGGTTCTTCTTGGTGCCCGCCAGCCGAACTTGGGATCGCACTGTCTCTTTTGGTTCGGAGCTCTTTCGGAGAGTAGTAGCCGCGGCCGACGGCCAACCTGCTGAGTCAGTGATTGCAGAG
>JBGAGP010000040.1:0-32349 GCA_044226685.1 Dongiaceae bacterium | reverse complement strand
GAGCCTTCGCCGCGATGCAGGTTGATCGAATAGATGATGTCGTCGGCGTCGAGCGTCTTGCCGTTGCTGAAGGTGATGCCCTTGCGCACGTTGCAGACCCACTCGCTGGCGTCGGCGTTGGGCTCGAGCGATTCCAGCAGCTCGGGCTGCACCTGGTTCTTGTCGTCGACCTCGACCAGGCCGTCCCAGATGCTGGTCGACACGTTGATCATGACGGTGTCGGTATAGGTCGTGACGTCGAGGCTGTCGGTGGTGCTGCCACCGGCCATGCCGATGCGGAGCGTGCCACCCTTCACCGGTGCCGCCGCGAAGCCCGCCTTGCTCAGCACGCCGCTTGCCAGCGACGTGGTGATGCCGAGCGCCGCGGCGCGGCGCATGAATTCACGACGGCTGACGCGGCCGGTCACCGCCGCCTGTTGCAGTTCTTCCCACTGGTTCATTGGAGCCTCCCTCACGATTTCAGTAGTTGCTTCGTTGCCCCCACGGGCCGGTGTCCGGTCCGCGTTATTGGTGCCGTACTATGCAGAATGCCTATTCCGCTTACAATCGCCCATGCTCCCTGGCCCATGAGTTTTTCGCCGTCGCGCGACGCATGGGCCGCCACCGTCACCTGCGCAACAATCGGCCGATTTCACGGCCGAAATCCTCGAAGGCCCGCTCCGCGGCGCGGCACAAATGCAGCGCCCGCAGAAATGTGTGCGGCAACCCCTCCGCGACGATCAGCCGGCTCGCCACGCCGGCGCGCTCCAGGGCGGCGGCATAGTCCTTCGCATCCGACAGCAATACGTCCAGTTCGGCGGCGCAGATGACCGCCGGCGGCAAACCGGCGAAATCCTCCGCCAGCAGGGGCATCGCATAGGGGTCGCGCGCGTCCTGCGGCCGGGCGAAATAGGAAGAAAGAGCGCCCGCGATCGCGCCCTCGTCCAGGCCGGGGCTGTGCGCGACCGCCTCGTCGCGGCTCGGCCGCAGCGCCGGATAGACCAGGCCCTGGGCGCATAATCGGGGACCACCGCGATCCCGCGCCAGCAATGCCATGCCCGCCGCGAGCGCGCCGCCGGCGCTGTCACCGGCCACCGCGAGGCGCCGGGCATCCAGGCCCCGCTCCGCTCCGGCGGTCGCGACCCAACCGAGCGCATCCCATCCGTCGATCAGCGCGGCCGGATATTTGTGCTCCGGCGCCAGCCGGTAATCGACGGCGACGACCGCGGCCCCCGCGATCGCCGCGAGACGGGCAGTCGGCAGGTCATGCGAATCCAGGCCGCCGAGCATCCACGAGCCACCGTGACAGTAGACGATGGCCGGCAACGGCTGTTCCGCCGCGGCGGGGCGATAGAGGCGCAGAGCCAGGTCACGCCCCGGCAGCTGCAGATGCACGTCTTCTGCGACAATCCCGCTTGGCCGCGGCGCGTCGTAGCGGCGCCAGAATGCGTCATAGCGGGAGCGCTGTTCGGCGATCGGGCAGGCATAGAAATCGGCATCGAAAGTACGATCCTGGTCGGCGGCGAATGCCGCGATCTCCGGATCCAGCCCGCCGGCTGCCATCATTTTGCGGTCTTCCCCTGCGCAAGCCGCTCCGACCGGCGCCACCGGCCATCCCCGCGCAGCTTGGAACCGTGCCAACGCGCCTGTTGACAAATTACGTCAACCCATGACGAATTACGACCAGCCTATCCCTCCTTTCCGAGACCGGCATGGCCCAGCTGTCACAAGTTCCCGCCACGCCTGCCGATGCGCCGCAGACCATCGGCTTCCTGATCGTGCCGCAATTCTCCATGCTCGCCTTCGTCTCCGCGGTGGAGCCGCTGCGTGTCGCCAACCGGCTGGCCGGGCGCGAGCTCTATCGCTGGTCGGTGGTGTCGCGCGACGGCAAGTCGGTGACCGCCTCCAACGGCATGTCGCTGCTGGCCGATCATGGCATCGACAGCAAGCACAGCTTCGCCAAGGTGGTGGTCTGCGCCGGCTTCGAGCCCGAACGGTATTTCGACAAGGCGATCCGCAAATGGCTGGTCGGCCTCAACAGCCGCAACGTCGATCTCGGCGCCATCGACACCGGCAGCTTCTTCCTGGCCTGGGCCGGCCTGCTCGACGGCTATCGCGCCTGCACCCATTGGGAAAGCCTGGATTCCTTCCGCGAGGCGTTCCCGAAGGTCGAGGTCGACAGCGGCCTCTTCGTCATCGATCGCAACCGCCTGACCTGCGCCGGCGGCACCGCCGCGCTCGACATGATGCTGCACCTGATCTCGCTGCAGCACGGCCATCGCCTGGCGGCCGGCGCCTCGGAGCAGTTCATCCATGCGCGAATCCGCCCGCCCAGCGATCGCCAGCGCATGGAGGCGCCAGCGCGCCAGGGGGTCACGCATCCCGGCATGGCCCAGGCCTTGTCCTTGATGGAGCAGAACCTGGAGGAGCCGCTCAACGCCGGCGCGCTGGCAAAGAAGGCGGGGCTGTCGCTGCGCCAGCTGGAGCGGCTGTTCCATCGCCACTTCGCCATGACGCCGCATCGCTACTATCTCGACCTGCGCCTGCAGCGCGCGCGATCGCTGCTGCAATACAGCGACCTCGCCGTGGTCGAGATCGCGGTGGCCAGCGGCTTCGCCTCGCCGGCGCATTTTTCGCGCGCCTATCGCAGCTGGGCCGGCAAAGCACCGACTGAAGAGCGCCGGCGCATCCACAGCGGCATCATGCCGAGCTTGCGATGACCCGCCACCGTCGCAGAAAGCCAAGCGCGCGTCGGAATTCGACAACCCGCCGAGGATGGCGGGAACGACCCTGACAGCAATCCTCTCTGGGACCCACAGGAGCCATTCCCATGAACACCGAAGTCATCGTCACCTGCGCCATCACCGGCGCCGGCGACACGGTCGGCAAGCATCCCGCCATTCCCGTCACGCCGAAGCAGATTGCCGATGCCGCGATCGAGGCCGCGAAGTCCGGCGCCACCATCTGCCACATGCATGTGCGTGACCCGGAGACCGGCAAGGGCGCCCGCGACGTGAAGCTCTATGCCGAGGTGGTCGACCGGATTCGCTCCTCGGGCACCGACATGATCATCAACCTGACCGCCGGGATGGGTGGCGATCTCGACATCGGACCGGGCGAAGAGCCGATGAAGTTCGGCCCCAATTGCGACCTGGTCGGCCCGATCGAGCGGCTGAAGCACGTCGAGCAATTGCTGCCGGAAATCTGCACGCTGGATTGCGGCACGCTCAATTTCGGCGACGGCGACCTGATCTATGTCTCGACTCCCAAGCAGCTGCGCGCCGGCGCCAAGCGCATCCAGGAACTTGGCGTGAAGCCGGAGCTCGAAGTGTTCGACACCGGCCACCTCTGGTTCGCCAAGCAGATGCTGAAGGAGGGCCTGCTCGACGCCCCGCCGATGTTCCAGTTCTGCCTCGGTATTCCCTGGGGTGCCCCGGCCGACACCGTCTCGATGAAGGCGATGAAGGACAACCTGCCGGAAGGCGCGGTGTGGGCCGGCTTCGGCATCGGCCGCATGCAGATGCCGATGGTGGCGCAGGCGATGCTGCTGGGCGGCAACGTGCGCGTCGGCCTGGAAGACAACATCTGGCTTGAGAAAGGCGTCTATGCCAGCAACGCCACGCTGGTCGACCGCGCCGTCGACATCATCCAGAAGCTCGGCGGCCGGCCGCTGACCCCGGCCGAGGGCCGCAAGAAGCTCGGCCTCAAGGCCCGCAACTGACCACTCGCGAAGGATCGCAGACCATGGCCTACATCACCGACATCAAGACCTTCGCCGTGCTCGGCGCCGGCGTCATCGGCAGCGGCTGGGCCGCGCGCGCGCTGGCCAACGGCCTCGACGTCATCGCCTGGGACCCGGCGCCCAACGGCGAGCAGACCTTGCGCGCCAACATCGCCAACGCCTGGCCGGCGCTGGAGCGCGTCGGCCTGAAGCCCGGCGCCAGCCAGAGCCGCCTCAAATTCGTGAAGACCGTCGAAGAGGCGGTGAAGGACGCCGACTTCATCCAGGAAAGCGCGCCGGAGCGCGAAGACCTGAAGCGCAAGCTGCACGCCCAGGTCACCAAGGCCTGCAAGCCGAACGCCATCATCGGCTCCTCGACCTCCGGCCTGCTGCCGACGGACTTCTACAGCGACGCGGTCAATCCGGATCGCTGCCTGGTCGGCCATCCCTTCAACCCGGTCTACCTGCTGCCGCTGGTCGAGGTGGTGAAGGGCAAGAAGACCGCGCAGGACGCCGCCGATGCGGCGGCGAAGGTCTATGCCGGCCTCGGCATGCATCCGCTGAAGCTGAATTCGGAGGTGCCCGGCTTTGTCGCCGACCGCCTGCTCGAGGCCATGTGGCGCGAGAGCCTGCACATGATCAACGAGGGCGTGGCCACGACGCAGGAGATCGACGACGCGGTGCGCTTCGGCTGCGGCATCCGCTTCTCCTTCATGGGCAGCTTCCTCATCTACACGCTGGCCGGCGGCGACGCCGGCATGCGGCACTTCATGGCCCAGTTCGGCCCGGCGCTGGAGCTGCCCTGGACCAAGCTGGTGGCGCCGAAACTGACCGACCAGATCATCGACCGCGTGGTCGAAGGCACCGAGCAGCAGCTGGGCACCCGCTCGATCAAGCAGCTGGAGCGCTATCGCGACGATGCCATCATCAGCGTGCTCGACGCCATCGCCGGCGCCAAGAAGCGGCACGGGCTGGGCCCGGACGAATAGACATGAAGATCACGGCGCCGCTCAGCGTCCTGCGCACGACGGTCAAGCCGGAATGGGTGGACTACAACAACCACCTGAATGACGGCTTTTACGTCGTGATCTTCAGCCTGGGAAGCGACGCTTTCCAGGAGTGGATTTGCATGTCGGACGCCGAGCGGCGCGCAACCAAGACCACGATCTACACCCTCGAGGCGCATGTGAACTATCTGCGCGAGGTGAAGCAGGGCGAGGAAGTGGAGATCCGGACGCAGCTGATCGGCTTCGACCAGAAGCGCTACCAGCTCTATCACACCATGCACACGGCGCGGCTGGGCGACGAGATCGCGGCGGCCGGCGAGTTCATGCTGGCCAATATCGACAATTCGGACGAGCCGAAGACGGCGCCCTTCCGCCCGGAAGTCGCCGCCAGGCTCACCGAGATCATGGCGGCGCACCAGGCATTGCCCCTGCCCCGCTATTCCGGCCGGGCGATCGGCCTGCCCAAAAGGAAGTAGAGAGACGCCATGGATTTCGGCCTTACCTCGGAACAGCAGATGCTGGTCGACAGCGTCCGCGCCTTCGTCGCGGCGGAGCTGAAGCCGCATGAGGAAGAGGTCGAGCGCACCAACAAGGTGCGGCCGGAGCTGATCCAGCAGATCAACAGCGCGGCCATCAAGGCCGGGTTCTACGCCGCCAACATGCCGGAAGAGCTGGGCGGCGGCGGCCTCGACCACGTTGCCCTGACGCTGATGGAGCGCGAGCTTGGCCGCACCTCCTTCGCCCTGCAATATGCGGTGGCACGGCCCAGCAACATCCTGCGCGCCTGCCAGGGCGATCAGATCGAGCGCTATTTGCTGCCGGCGATCCGCGGCGAGCGGGTCGAGTGCCTGGCGCTGACCGAGCCCAACGCCGGCTCCGACCTGCGCTCGATGCAGACCCGCGCCGAGGCCGATGGCGACGAGTTCGTCATCAACGGTACCAAGCATTTCATCTCCTATGCCGATGTTGCCGACTTCATCGTGCTGTTCGCCGCCAGCGGCAGCGAAGAGAGTGGCGCGAAGAACGCCGGCGGTGGCGCCAAGAAGAAGATCACCACCTTCCTGGTCGACAAGGGCACGCCGGGCCTCGATGTCCGCCCCGGACCCCATTCCGTCTCGCATCGCGGGTTCCATCATTGCGAGCTGGTGTTCAACGACTGCCGGGTCCACAAGAGCCAGGTCCTGGGCGAAGTGCATCGCGGCTTCGACGTCGCCAACCAGTGGCTGGGCGCGACGCGGCTGACCGTGGCCGCACAATGCGTCGGCCGGGCCCAGCGGGCGCTCGAGATGGCGGCCGGCTGGGCGGCCACCCGCAAGCAGTTCGGCCAGACCATCGGTAAGTTCCAGGGCACCTCGTTCAAGCTGGCCGACATGGCGACGGAGATCGAGGCCGCCAACCTGCTCTGCCTGCAGACTGCCTGGAAGACCGACCAGGGCAGCGTCACCGATGCCGACTACGCCATGGCCAAGCTCTATGCGACCGAGATGCTGGCCCGCGTCACCGACCAGACGGTGCAGATCTTCGGCGGCATGGGACTGATGGAGGAAGTCGGCGTCGAGCGGCTGTGGCGCGACGCGCGGGTCGAGCGCATCTGGGACGGCACCTCGGAAATCCAGCGCCACATCATCTCGCGCAGCGTGCTGCGCCCGCTTGAATAGCATTCGCCCCGCATTTGCCGCATCTGGCGGCGGGAGTGACGGATGTCATTCATCCACCCGCGATAGGTTGAGTTTGCCCTGGTGAGACGCTAGCGTTCGCTCCTCACAACAGAGGGGGGAATCATGCAGCGCGGTCTCCTGGCGGTCCTGGCGGCTTGCAGCCTGCCTTTCGCCGCCGGCCCGGCATTTGCCGCGGGTCCGGTTCCCGAAGGAACGATCAAACCCGTCAAGTTCCGCGTCACCGTACAGGAAAAGAGCGCCGCCGAGTATTCCAGCACGGCGATCGCGCGGGTGCTGAACGCCCAATGCGACATGGTCGCCCAGGCGGCCTCGCCCATCGCCTCGACCGGCATGACGGCGCAGCAGCAGGCGTCGGTGGATACATCGGCCGCCCAGGCCGAAGCGCTGTCGCAGCAGATGCAACCCAGCATGGGCATGGCCGACCGCATCGCGGCGGAAGCGGAAAAATGCGGCGAGGACGAGGCCTGCCTCACCGCACTGGCGCTGAAGATGTCGCAGGACCCGGAATTCCTGGCCCAGCAAGGCAACATCAAGTCCGGCGCGCAGGCCGCGGCCGGCATCAATCCCGATCTCGGCCCGAAGCGCTACCAGCAATGGCAGCCGCAGAACTGCACCGGCGAGCTCCAGGTCAACGACACTTATGTCACCAGCGACCCCGGCGGCGAAGGCGGCGATGGGGCCTTCACCGACACGACGACGGTCAAGGCGACCGGCACGATCGATGGCGCCACCTGGCCCGGATTGTTCATGGAGACGGACACCGTCGCCGGCACGACCCAGTTCCGCATCGTAGCCCCCGCCCCGGTCACCCTGCCGAGCAACAGCTCGATGCAGGGCGCCGGCTCCCGTCAGGTCAGTCTGCTGGGCAGCACCACATTGCCGGAAGTGCTTGGCCCATATCCGGGCGTGCTGGGCAAGCATAGTGCGAAGGTCAAAGGCAAAGACGGCGCGATCGCGATCGAATGGTCGCCCGGCCACTGACGGGTTTCGCGCGACATTTGGCCTAAAACGGCACGGCTACCACGTCCGGGAACTGCCCATATCCCGGTGTGCGTTCGACGGTGGCGCGCGGCCCGAATTGCCCCTGCGTTGGTAAACGCCGCGCTAACAACTCTCCGGCATTCTATCCGTCTTCGCCTTTCGTTGTCCTAACTACACGCCAATATGTAGGATTCCGCGGTCCGTCTCTAACGCGGGCGCCACGCCTGCCCCAAGGTCTTCGGTAGAACTTGGATGGGAGCGGCAACGTGTCCGACCGGCTTTCTCTCGGCAATTACAGTCTCGAGATTACCGACCGCGAGGTGGTGGTCCGCGACCAGCGCGGCAACGTGCTTGAAACGATCCGCCTGGAGTCGCTCAACGGCAATCTCACGCTGCCGGACGGCCATCAGGTCGATGTCGCCGCGCTGCTGGCCGACGCCGATCGCGGATTGACCGATCTCACCACCGCCGCCGGCCCGGCGGGCGTCGGGAATTTCGGCCCGGCGGGCGCCAACACCCCCGGCTCGTTCCGCGCCTTCAGCGATTCCCCGGACCAATTTGTCGCCCGCCAGGGCGCCGGTACGCTCGGCAATACCTCGCTGCAATACGGCACCGTCGACGGTAATCCGAAACCGGAAGACGAAAAGGAAACCCTCCCTGCCGACGGCGCCTCGGCGATCGCGTTTGCCTGGAGCAGCCACGACCCGTGGCAGGTGCCGGAAAACCAGTCCGGCGGTGAACTGGGCCGGTTGGTTGACGGCGACCCGCAGGACTTCACGTTCCAGGTCTCAGATCCCCGCTTCGAGGTCGTCGACGGCATCCTGCAATTGAAGGCGGGCGAGAGCTTCGACTACGAAAGCGAGCCCTACGTCGACCTCGTCGTCACCGCCACCTCGCGCGGCGGCGACACGCAATCCCAGCCCGTGCGCATCGACATCCTTGACCGCAACGAGGCGCAGACCGAAATCGGCCTGGACAACATGACCGTCCAGGAGAATGCGCCTGGCGCGGTGATCGGCACCTTGAACGTGGTGGATCCGGATGCCGGGGACAGCCAGACCTTCACCGTCTCCGACAATCGCTTCGAGGTGGTCGACGGCCAGCTCAAGCTGAAGGATGGCGTCGCGCTGGACTTCGAGAACGAGCCAGTCGTCAACGTGACCGTCACCGCCACCGACCAGGGCGGCCATAGCATCGCCGAGCAGTTCACCATCGGCGTGGGCGATGTCAACGAAGCGCAGACCGCCTTGTCGCTCGACGGCGCCTACGTGGCCGAGAACGCCGCCGGCGCCGTGATCGGCAACCTGACCGTGGTGGACCCGGATGCCGGCGACAGCCAGACCTTCGCCGTCTCCGACAACCGGTTCGAGGTGGTCGACGGCCAGCTCAAGCTGAAGGACGGTATCGCGCTGGACTTCGAGAGCGAGCCAGTGGTCAACGTGACGGTCACCGCCACCGACCAGGGCGGCCATAGCATCGCCGAGCAGTTCACCATCGCCGTCGGCGACGTCAACGAAGCCCAGACGGCAATGTCGATCGACAATCACCAGGTTGCCGAAAATGCGGTCGGCGCCGTGATCGGCACCCTTTCCGTCGTCGACCCGGATGCCGGCGACAGCCAGACTTTCGCCGTCTCGGACAACCGTTTCGAAGTCGTCGACAACCAGCTGAAGCTGAAAAACGGCGTCTCTCTCGATCATGAGACGGAACCCAGCGTCAACGTCACGGTGACCGCCACGGATTCCGCCGGCCACCAGATCGCGCAGGTGATCGCCATTGAGGTTGGCGACGTGAACGAGGCGCCGACGGCGATCCTGCTGTCCAACGCCACGGTCGCGGAGAACGCGCCCGGCGCCTCCATCGGCAATTTGACGACGACCGATCCGGACGCCGGCGACACTTTCAGCTACCAGGTTTCGGACAATCGGTTCGAGGTTGTCGGCGGCCTGCTCCAGGCGAAGAGCGGCGTCGCCTTCGACCACGAGACCGAGCCCACCATCGGCCTGAAGGTCACCTCGACCGACAGCGCGGGGCATTCAATCCAGCAGAGTTTCACGGTCAACGTCGCCAACGTGAACGAGGCCCCGGTCGTCACCGTCAGCGACGGCAGCGTCGAGACCCACATCGTCAACACCAGCACGGCCTACAATCCATCGGCCGACGCCACGGTCGGAGCGTATCTCTACAGCAACGACAGCGCCGGCGTGAAGGTGCCGAGCGCGAGCCTGCTGAACGGCGTCGCCGCCTCGAACATGACCCTGACCGCGCCGACCAATGTGACGGTGACCTTCCAGAAGGAAGCCGCCGGCAACCGCAACATGGTCGGCACCTACCAGTATGACGACAAGGGCAACATCATCCCCGGCTCGGTGAAATTCGTGTGGCTTGACGCCTCGGCGACGACCGAAGGCAAGCTGGGCTCCACGATGGTCAAGGACTTCCTGGGCTACGCGCAATCCAATACGGTCTCGCTCGGCGCCATGGCCGCCGGCACCCATGTCGGGTTCTTCACCATCTCAAATGGCGCCGCGGACAGCACCAACACCAAGCTGCTGGGCAACGCCGCCGCCGGGGCGGCCAACCAGGCCGCCGCCATGGACGCCATCGCCAGCCAGCTGTCGATCAAGGTCGACGCCAACGGCAATGGCCATGTCTATGTCGGCAACAGCCAGATGAACGGCGACGTCTTTTTCAGCCATGACAAGACGCTCAACACCGACTTCAACGGCAGCAATGACATCGACCACATGGCCTCCGGTGTCAGCTCCAGCTTGAGCGGCCAGCTGCTGATCGGTGTCGAGGATTTGAACGGCGGCGGCGACCGCGACTACAACGACGTCGTGTTCAGCGTCAATCTCGGCGCCTACAACGTGGTCAAGACGACCCAGAGCGTGGTGCAGCCGAGCGTGGACTTCTCCGACATCGACAGCCACGCCCTGTCGCAGGCGGTGATCCACAGCAGCGGCTTCCAGTCGGGCGACGCGCTCAACGTCCCCGCCAGCGGCCTGTTCAACGTGAACGTGGCGCATAGCGGCGACGACGTGACGATCACGATCACGGGCAAGACCGGCGCCGAAACGGTCGACCAGTACGAGAGCTTCGTCAATTCGATCACCTTCTCGACCAGCAGCAAGGCCGAGGGCGACCGCAATATCGACTACAGCATCGTCGACGAGGGCGGCCTGACCTCGAATGTCGGCCACGCCCATATCGGCATCGCCAACAGCTACGAGATCTCCTCTTCGCAGCTGGCGGCGAACCAGAATGCGCTCGGTGCGGGCGACGATCACCTGTATCTGAACAGCAGCCTCTCCGGCCACCTTGACTTCGGCTCCGGCTACGACACGCTGCACCTGGCCCGCAACAACGACAGCCTGGGCCATTCCGATTTCGCGAAGCTCGACAACATCGAAGCCATCGACATGACCGGCTTTGGCGGCAACAAGGTCGCCCTGTCGATCGTCGACGTGCTCGACATGACCGATGCCGATCATCACCTGACTGTGGTCGGCGACAAGGGCGACGTCGTGACCTTGTCAGGCGACGGCTCGGGCCACCACTGGCAAGTGGTCGACACCGGCGCCGAGTTCACCACCTACGCTTGGAGCGATCCGGTTCACCAGGCAGTGGTTGAGATCAGCAACCAACTGACGGCAAACCTGAGCAGCTGATCCCCTAGGTACCGTTTGGCCCCACCAAACGCGATGGCGCCGGTTGCCCCACGACCGGCGCCATTCTTTTGAGCCGCGGGCGGCCGCGTTTCAGCGCCCCTGGAAGTTCGCCTTGCGCTTTTCCGAGAACGCCCGCACGCCCTCCTTGGCATCGTCCGACAACAGCGACTTCTCGTACATCGGCAGCTTGCCGCTGCGGATCAGCTTGAAGGAATCGCGGATGGAATGGCCGTCCATCTCGCGCAGCGCCTCCTTCAGCGCCTGGATGGTGAGCGGCGCGCCGTCGGCGATGGTGGCGGCCCATTCCCGCGCCGCCGCCAGCGGCTGGTCCTTGGGCACGATCTTGTTGATCATGCCGTAATGCAGCGCCTCCTCCGCTTTCATGCGACGGCCGAGCAGCAGCAGCTCCATGGCGATGTTGTGCGGCAGGCGCCGCGGCACGCGCTGGATGCCGCCGGAATCCGGGATGATGCCGATGGGCAGCTCCGGCAGGGCGAATTCCACATGCTCGGCGCAGATGATGAGGTCGCAGGCGATGGCGAGCTCGAAGCCGCCGCCGAGCGCGAGACCATTGACCGCGGCGATCACCGGCTTGTTCAGCGACCACAGCTCGGTCAGCCCGGCGAAGCCGCCGGGGCCGTAATCGGTCGTCTCCCACCACTTGCCCACTTCTTCGTTCTGATGGGCCGACTTCAAGTCCCACCCGGCGCAGAAGATGCGATCGCCCGCCGCCGTGACGATGCCGCAGCGGATATGCGGGTCGTTCTGCATCTCGACGAAGGCCTCGCCCAAGGCGCGGCTGGTGGCGAGGTCGATGGCGTTGACCTTCGGCCGGTCGAGCGTGACTTCCATGATATGACCGCGCTTTTCGACGCGAACCGGGCTGCTCATCGTGACGTCTCCCCTTAAGCGATTGTTCCGAAACGACCTATCACGCCACAATAGTGTTTGTTGACGAATTTCGACACTTCCTCTAAGTCCCAGCGACGCTGCGCCGAGCTGAATCCAGGGATCAACGGCTGCCCTCATTCCAGGGTGGCCAGAGCCGGGGCCTTGTCGTGCGCGATACCGACCAGATGCTGATTGCCTGCCAGGGCGGCGACCGGGAAGCCTTTTCCGGCCTGTATCGTCTTGCTTCGCCGCAACTATTCGGGCTCGCCCTGCGTATCCTCAGACGACGCGACTGGGCCGAGGAGGCGCTGCAGGAATGCTTCGTCACGGTCTGGCGGCGCGCCGGGGACTACAAGCCCGATTTGGGCCCGGCGCTGCCCTGGATCACCGTCATCCTGCGCAACAAATGTCTCGACCGGCTGCGGCGCGAGAAACCGCTGCAGCCGCTGGACGAAAGCGCCGCGGCGGAACAGCCGGACAGCGGCCCCTCGCCCCTCGAAGGGGCGATGGCCAACGCCGATGCCCGGCGCCTGAAGGGCTGCGTCGAGGAACTTGAAGGCGCGCAGAAGACATCCATTCTGCTCGCCTACTATGAAGGTCTGACGCATGAGCAACTGGCGGCGCGCATGGCGGCGCCCCTGGGAACCGTCAAAAGCTGGATCCGCCGCGGGCTGCAGCGGCTGAAGAAGTGTCTTGAGCCATGAGTGACAGCGATATGGGCAATCCCGGCGGCGGCGATCCGGGTGGGGACGATCTCGACGGCCTGGCCGGCGAATACGTCCTGGGAACCCTCACCGGCGCAGATCGGGCGCAGTTCGAGGCGCGCCTGCGCAGCGACTTGGCAGCAGCGCGCGCGGTCGCCGAGTGGTCACGCCGCTTGCAGCCGCTGGCAAACGCCGTACCGCCGGCAATCCCCCCGGCCGGCCTGTGGCAGCGCATCGCGCAGGAGATCGGCATGCCGGGCAAGCCGTCGCGCCGCAGCTGGATCATCCTGGCCGCAGCAGCAGCGATCCTGGCGGCGGCGCTGTTCATCGGTGACCTGGTGCGCCAGCCCGCCGTGACCGCGATTGCCGAGCTGGCGCCCAAGGACGGCGCCACCGCTTTCACCGTGTCGGTGCTCGATGACCGGAAATCGCTGCTGATCCGCGCCGGCACGGTCGACCCGTTGCAGGACCAGGCCTACGAGCTCTGGGCCGTGCCGCCATCGGGCGCGCCGGTTTCGCTCGGCCTCGTCAATGCCAGCGGCGAAACCGCGCGCGACGTGCCGGAGGACAAGCGCGCTTTGCTCGAAACCGGAATCACCCTCGCGGTCAGCCTGGAGCCCGCAGGCGGCTCTCCCACCGGCGCGCCGACCGGTCCGGTCCTCTTCGTCGGGGCCCTCGCTACGGCGCAATAGGCGCGGTGGATCATTCACAAAGAGTTTTTTCCGCGGCCGCATCGGTGCGCAATGTCGTCGCGTAACTCCCCCGCAAGGCACGTCACAGAGACTGCCGGCTCAATGTGGGAGAAGCTACATGTCGATCGAGACCACCCGCCTGATCACGGGCACGACCCAGGGCACGACCCAGGGCAAGACCAACAGCATCATCACCGGCCGCCGCGCGCTGTTGCGGGGCGCCGGTACACTCGGCCTGTCGGCCGCGGCGGTCGCCGTGCTGGGCGGCTGCGAGAGCATGGCCGCGAGCAAGTCCGCCACGGCGGCGGACGTCGATATCCTCAACGTCGCGCTGGGCCTGGAGCATGAGGCGATCAACGCCTACCAGCTCGGCGCCGAAAGCGGCCTGCTGCAGGATCCGGTGCTGCAGGTGGCGGTGCTGTTCCAGAGCCATCACAAGGGCCATCGCGACGCGCTGGTTGCGACCATCCAGAAGCTGGGCGGCAAGCCGGTCGCCGAGAAGTCGATGAACGACTACGCCGCCGCGCTCAACGCCGGCAGCCTGAAGAGCCAGGCCGACGTGCTGATGCTGGCCGCGCGGCTTGAGAAGGGCGCGGCCAACGCCTATCTCGGCGTCATCCCGTCCTTCAACGACAAGGGCCTGGCCCAGGTCGCCGGTCGCCTGGCCGCGGACGAGACGATGCACTGGACGGCGCTCGCCGGCGCGCTGGGCGAGAGCCTGCCCGGCAAGCCCCTGACCTTCGGCGCCTAAGGGTCTCGGCGCGTCAACCATCCCCGCGCCGCCCGCCGCCGCATCATCCGCGCGATCACTTTCCTCGCGATCGCGCGGCGCGGCGGCGGGGCTGGTACGTCCCCCTCAAGCAGCGGACAGCATCATGCGCAACCTCGTATTCCTGGCCGCGACCGCGGCATCGATAGCCCTCGCCGGCGCTTCGGCCAGGGCCGCCGACGCCAGCCATGGCGAGGAGATCTACAACAGCCGCTGCATCGCCTGTCATTCGCCGGACGCCAACCGGGTCGGGCCAATGCATCGCGGCGTCTTCGGCCGGGTCGCCGGCACGGTGCCCGGCTTCGCCTATTCCAAGGCGGTGAAGGGCTCCGGGATCACCTGGGACGAAACCACCCTCGACCGCTGGCTGACGGATCCGCAGGCCTTCCTGCCGGGCCAGCGGATGAATTTCCGGGTCAACGATCCGGCTGACCGGGCCGATCTGATCGCTTACCTCAAGACGCTGAAGTAGCGCCCCAACCTGAATCACACGCAGAATTGTGCAATTAACTAACGGCTTTCGCTATTTGTGAGAATATTTCACGTTCTTTCCATGTTATTTCACTCTAATTCACAATTTCACACAGGATATATCTATTGACAGTCCAAGTGTGGAATATGATCTATGTCTGCAGGAAGACCGGTTCCCGACCGCCGGTCATCAGGACCATGCCGGCATATCCAGATCATGCAACCACAGCCGCATTTCACGCCCGCCGCAGCAGGGGGATCGCTTGCCGATCCGCCGCAGCCGCGCGACCTCGCGCGGCAGGCTGAGGCGCTGAACCGGCGTTGGGCCGGCGCCACGGCCGGGCAGATTCTCGCCGATGTGTTGACGCGGGATTTCCCCGGCCGCATTGCCCTCGTTTCCTCCTTCGGGGCCGATGCCGCGGTGCTGCTGCATCTGGCGGCGGAAATCGACCGCGACGTGCCGGTGCTGTTCCTGGATACCGGCAAGCACTTCCTCGAGACGCTCACCTATCGCGACATCCTGGTCGGGCGTTTCGGCTTCACCGACGCACGGTCGCTGGAGCCTGACCCCGCCGACCTGGCGCGCGAAGATGCCGGCGGCGACTTGTGGTCGCGCCAGCCCAACCGCTGCTGCGCCTTGCGCAAGGTGGTGCCGCTGGAACGGGCGCTGGGTGGGTTCGATGCCTGGATCACCGGGCGCAAACGCTTCCAGAACGCCGAGCGCGCAACCTTGCCGTTTGCCGAGGTCGTCGACGGCCGCATCAAGATCAATCCGCTGGCCAATTGGACCGAGGCGGAGATCAACCAGGCGTTCAAGGATTTCAAGCTGCCGCGCCATCCGCTGTTTGACGAGGGTTACGCCTCGATCGGCTGCGCGCCCTGTACGCGGCGCATCCTGGAAGGCGAAGACAGCCGCGCCGGCCGCTGGGCCGGCACCGAGAAGACGGAATGCGGCATCCACTTGGGATTTGACGGAGCGGGCATATGAGCGACCTCGACGCCCTCGAGAACCAGAGCATCTACATCCTGCGCGAGGCGTTCAGCCGGCTGAAGCCGATCGCCATGCTGTGGTCGCTGGGCAAGGATTCCAACGTCATGCTGTGGCTGGCGCGCAAGGCCTTCCTCGGCCACGTCCCCTTCCCCGCGGTGCATGTCGATACCGGAAAGAAGTTCCCGGAGATGTACGCGTTCCGCGACCGCTTCGCCAAGGAATGGGGCCTCAATCTCATCGTGCGCGACTGCCCGCCGGTCGAGGAGATCGACCCCAGCCTGCCGCCCGCGGCGCGCTCCGCCGCGCGCAAGACCGTGGGCCTGAAGCGGGTGCTCGACGAATTCCAGTTCAAGGGCATCATCGCCGGCATCCGCCGCGACGAGCAGGCGACGCGCGCCAAGGAACGCGTGTTCTCGCCGCGCGCCGAGGGCGGCGCCTGGAACTTCCGCGACCAGCCGCCGGAATTCTGGGACCATTTCAAGAGCGACCTGCCGGAGGGTGCCCACATGCGCATCCACCCGCTGCTGAGCTGGACCGAGCTCGACATCTGGCGCTACATCGCGCGCGAAGGGATCCCGATCGTCGATCTCTATTACGCGCGCGACGGCAAGCGCTACCGCTCGCTGGGCGACCAGGACATCACCTCGCCGATCGAGTCCAACGCGGCGAACCTCGACGAGATCATCGCCGAACTGACGCACACCAGGACCTCGGAACGCGCCGGCCGCGCCATGGACCACGAGCGCGAGGACGCGTTCGAGCGGCTGCGGGCGCAAGGTTATATGTGAGACTGGGATACATGTAGGATCATGAACATGGACGGCACAGCCTTCGCCTTGAAGCCGGTCGAGAGCGCCAGCGCGGCGCCCCTTGCCGAACGCTTCCCCTTCGCCATCGTCGGCCACGTCGATCACGGCAAATCGAGCCTGATCGGCCGCCTGCTGCATGACACCAACTCGCTGCCCGAAGGCAAGTTCGCCGAGCTCAAGGCCGCCTCCGACAAGCGCGGCGGCACCTTCGAATGGTCGTTCCTGCTCGACGCCCTGCAGGCCGAGCGCGACCAGGGCATCACCATCGACACCACGCAGATCTTCTTCCACACCGCCCGCCGCCGCTACGTCATCATCGACGCGCCGGGCCACAAGGAGTTCCTGAAGAACGCGATCTCCGGCGTGGCCCAGGCGCAGGCCGCCTTCCTGGTCATCGACGCGGCGGAAGGTGTCCGCGAGCAGACGCGCCGCCATGCGCTCATCCTGCAGTTGCTCGGCCTGCGCCAGCTCGCCGTGGTGGTGAACAAGGTCGACCTGATCGGCCACGACCGGGCGCGCTTCGATGCCATCGCGCGCGAGATCACGTCCTACCTGGCGCAGCTGAAGCTGAAGCCGGCGGCGATCATCCCCGTCTCGGCGCGCAACGGCGACAACATCGCCGCGCGCTCGGCCAACCTGCCTTGGTACCAGGGCCCGACGGTGCTGGAGGCGCTGGACGATTTCGCCGCGGCGCCGGTGGCGACCGACCAGCCCCTGCGCCTGCCGGTGCAGGACGTGTTCAAGTTCGACGAGCGGCGCCTCGTCGTCGGCCGCATCGAGAGCGGGTCCTTGCGCATCGGCGACCGCCTGGAATTCGCGCCGGGCTTCAAGCAGGCCAAGGTCGCCAGCATCGAGACCTGGTCCGCGCCGCAGGCGGTCGCCGCCTCGGCCGGCCAGTCCGTCGCCATCACGTTGGACGACGAGCTGTTCATCGAGCGCGGCCATGTCGCGGTGCATTCGGAGCGCCGGCCGGTGCTCGGCCACCGCGCCGATCTGCGCCTGTTCTGGCTCGACGAGCAGCCGTTGCGCGTCGGCGACAAGCTGAAGCTGAAGGTCGCCACCGCCGAATACCCGGTCGAGGTCGAGCAGGTCAAAGCCGCCATCGACGTGGAGAGGCTGCTTCCGGTCCAGGCGAGCGAGGTGGCGCGCAACGCCATCGCCGAGATCACGCTCCGCAGCCGCGCCCTGATGGCGCTGGACAAGGCCGCCGACATGCAGCGCACCGGCCGCGGCGTGCTGATCCGCGACGGCGACATCGTCGGCGGCGCGCTGGTCCTGGACGTGGAGGCGAGTGATGTCGACAAGCGGCTGATCGCGCCGGACCATCTGGTGACGCGCGACGCGCGCGAGGCGCTGAATGGCCATCGCGGCGCGGTGCTGTGGTTGACCGGCCTCTCCGGCTCCGGCAAGTCGACCCTCGCCATGGGGCTGGAGCGCCTGCTGTTCCAGCGCGGCCGCCAGGTCTTCGTGCTGGACGGCGACCGCCTGCGCCAGGGCGTCACCAGCGATCTCGGCTTCTCGCCGGAAGACCGCGCCGAGAACATCCGCCGCTCCGCCGAGGTCGCCAAGCTGCTGGCCGATGCCGGCATGGTGGTGCTGGTCTCGCTCATCTCGCCCTATGCCCAGGAGCGCGACAAGGCGCGTGCAATCATCGGCGAGCGCTTCCACGAGATCTATGTGAAGGCCGACCTGGCCCAGTGCGAGGCGCGCGATCCGAAGGGCCTCTACAAGGCGGCCCGCAGCGGCGCCATCAAGAATTTCACCGGCATCGACGCACCCTACGAGGCGCCGGCCAGGGCGGAGCTGGTGATCGACACCAGCGCCCAGCCGATCGAGCGCAGCCTGGCGGCACTGGCGGCCTATGTGGAGCCGGCCATCGCGTTGCAGTTGGTCAAGGACGCCTGGGCCATCTGAAACGGCGTCGCGCCGGCCAATTCCCGGCCCGCCGGCCGGACCGATCCGCCCCTTGGCGGCGGACCGGCCGGCATTGCATACTCCCGGCCCTTGGTTTCATCGCTTGGGGCAACATGAACGACCCACAATTGCTGCAGGTCCTGCAGATGATCGCCGACAGCCTGGCGCGGATCGCGCCGCCGGCTGCGCGGAGCAACGACCTCGGGCGCGGCGACGCCTTCGTCTGGCAGGCCGAGGGCGGCTGGCTCGAGCCGGTGGCGGCGGTCTCGCGCGTCCACATCAACCTGCTGCGCGGCATCGACCATTCGAAGCAGATCCTTCTGGACAATACACAGCGTTTCGCCAAGGGCCTGCCGGCCAACAACGCCCTGCTCTGGGGCGCACGCGGCACTGGCAAGAGCTCTCTGGTCAAGGCCGTGCATGCGGTGGTGAACGAGGGCGCCGCGGACAAGCTGGCGCTGATCGAGATCCACCGTGAGGACCTGACCAGCCTGCCGAAGCTGCTCGGCATCCTGCGCGCGCAGAATCGACGCTGTATCCTGTTCTGCGACGACCTGTCCTTCGATGCGGCCGATGCCAGCTACAAGTCGCTGAAGGCGGTGCTCGAAGGCGGCATCGAGGGGCGGCCGGCCAACGTGCTGTTCTACGCCACCTCCAATCGCCGGCATCTGATGCCACGCGACATGATCGACAACGAGCGCTCGACCGCGATCAACCCGTCCGAGGCGGTGGAGGAAAAAGTCTCCTTGAGCGACCGCTTCGGCCTGTGGATCGGCTTCCACAACTGCGACCAGGAGACGTTTTTCGCCATCATCGAGGGCTATGTCGAAGCGCTCGGCATCAAGATCGCCCAGGCCGATCTTCGTGCCCAGGCCGTCGAATGGTCGATGACCCGCGGCGCCCGCTCCGGCCGTGTCGCCTGGCAGTTCATCCAGGACCTGGCCGGGCGCCTGGGCCACAAGCTGGAGCTGTGACGCCGTGAGCATCCATGCCAGCGACGCGCTGCTGAGGAAGATCCTCTCCGAGACCAAGGTGATCGCCCTGGTCGGCGCCAGCGACAAGCCGCACCGCGACAGCAATGGTGTGATGCGATTCCTGCAATCGCGCGGCTACCGGGTCATTCCGGTCAATCCGATCCTCGCCGGCCGCGAGCTCAATGGCGAGCTTGTCTACGCCGACCTGAAATCCATCCCCCAGGACAAGACCGGCCGGATCGACATGGTCGACATCTTCCGCAACTCCGCCGATGCGGCCGCCCCGACCCTCGAAGCCGTCGAGATCGGCGCGAAGTTCGTGTGGATGCAGCTTGGCGTGGTCAACGAGGACGCCGCCAGGAAGGCGCGCGCGGCGGGGCTGGAGGTCGTCATGGACCATTGCCCGGCCATCGAATATCCACGGCTTATGGGCGGTTCGCCGGAACATTGACCGGCAATCTTTCATGAGGGTTTGCAACCGGATAGATGATTTTGCTAAACTGCCGGCAAAACAGGTCCGGGGGACAAGAAGATGCGGGGCATGCAGTCGACGATCGCCGAGCACAAGCCGAGCGAAGCGCAGCGGATCTGGCTGAAGAAGGGATTGAGCCAGCCGGGTGGCAAGCTGCCGCTGTTCGACGAATGGGGCCAGCGCGTGCATGAGAGCGTGGTGCGTTCCTGCATCGCCCATGGCTGGGCCGAGCCGTGGTTCACCAACCCGCTGAAGCCCGACTGGCTGGTCTGCAAGCTGACCGACGAAGGCCGGCGGCTGATCAATCCGCACTGACCTTTCCGAACGACGTCACCAGATGAGTCTGTCGCCGCCGGGAGTCTCCCGGCCATGGCGAAGCAAGTCGCTACGCTGACGGACTGGTCACGACGGCGCGGTCGAACAGGCTCCCGCTGTTGCCGTCCTTCTCGTCGCTTTCGCGCCCCGTGGGCAGCGAGGCCAGCGTCACCAGCATGAGCGGCGAGAGGATGCCGCCGGGATTGGTGCTGCCATAGATGGCGCGATCCCCGGCAACGAAGCCGCCGGACGAACGGGCATCGGCCAGCAGCGTCTTGCCCTGCCCCGGAAACGCGCCGTCGAGATCGTCATAGGCCGCCATCTCGGTTTCGATGCGGCTCTCAAACCGGTCGTAGATCTGCTTCAGGCTGCGCGGCGTGCCATCGGCGTTGTAGAAGACCGCCTTGTTCGCGGCGGCGGCGCGCGGCGCGATGGCGGCGGCCGACTGGTCGGGATCGGCCTCCATCGCATGCAGGAAATTCACCGCGCCCTTGAGGCCGAGGAAATGCGCCAGGTAAAGGTCGGTCGGCGTCACCTCGCGGTCGAGCTTGGCGTCCAGGCGTTCCTTGTTGTCGGCGGCATGCTCCGCCGCCATCGCCGCGGAGATGGTGGGATCGCGGCGCAGGTCCAGGATCTCCTTGCGCACGGCGCGGTCGGCGACCTTGAGCGAGCCGTCATCGGCGATCTTGATCTTGCTGGCGAGGTCGCCGAGCCCGTATTCGGCGCCGTGCTTGCGCACCACCGACAGCCAGGTCTGCTCGACGAACTGGTAGAGGCCCGAGGCGCTCGAGGTGCCGGCCTTGGCGTTGGGATCGAAGCCGCTTTCCTTGGCCGCCTGGGCCATCAGGAACGAGAAATCGACGCCGGTATTGGCGCTCGCCTGCTGGATGCCGGTCAGCACGTCGGCACTGATCTGGTAGCCGCCCGCCTGGGCGCCGTGACCGATGATGCCAGCGCCCATCAGTCCCTCCCGCCCGCCGAACGGACAAGGGCATGGGCGAGGCACCCGGCAATTCTTGCCGGTCGCTGCCGCCCCTGAACGGGCTTATTGGCCGTAAATGCCGCCATTTGGCGCTACTCCGCGTGTTCTCACGGAGTATTTCGCAAACGCCGTGCCAGCCGGACGAAGTCAGGAGCTGGCGCTGCTGTAGCTGCGGATTGCCCGGCCCCAGAGCCAGCCGGACGCCGCCAGGGCGAAGGCGGCGAAGGCGATCGCGCCCAGCCCCCAGTCCCAGGTCAGCCGCCCGGTCGCCGCCTTGGCGGGGACATTGGTGACGAAGGCGACCGGCAGCACGAAGGTGAACAGCACCCGGGCCCAGGCCGGATAGGCGGCGATGGGAAAGCTGCCGGCGGTGGAGTGCAGCCAGATCAGGCTCGCCACCTCCTCGATCCGGGTGAACCAGAAGGCGAGCGTCGAGAGCGCCAGATAGACGCTGTAGATGATCGCCAGGGCGATGACCAGGAACAGCATGAGCAGCAGGATGTTCGCGGCATTGACAGCATCCAGGCGCGCCATGCCGAAGCCGATGACTCCGCACCCAAGGACAAGGCCGGTGATGTCGAGCACCTGCAGGTAGCGGAAGGTGACCAGGAACTGCGACGAGACCGGCTTCAGCAGCAACAGGTCGAACTCGCCCTTGCGCACATAGTTTGAAATCTGGCTGAGGCTGGGATAGAGCCAGATCTCGATCACGAACTCGATGGTGTAGACGACGCCGACCAGCACCAGCACCTGGTCGAAGCTCCAGCCGCCGACATTGGCGACCTGCTGGAACATCGCCCAGAGCAGCAGGATGCCCGTGGCGATCGAGAGCACGTTCGCCAGGAGGCGCCCGAACACGCCGGAGCGGTACTCCAGCTGGGTCTGGACCGTGGTGCGCAGGAACAGCAGGATGAGCCTCAGGTGCCGTCGCATCGCTCAGGCCCCCGCCGCGGAATAGCGCTTCAGCCCGGCGCGCCACAGCAGGCCGAACAGCGCGAGCAGCCCGGCGACCCAGGCCAATTGGATGCCCAGCCCCAGCCAGAGCTCGGCGCCCGTCGCGCGGCCGATCATCGCGCGCACCGGAAAGTCGAGCACATAGGGGAACGGCGTCCAATAGATGGCCGTACGCAGCGGTGCGGGAAACAGCTCGATCGGCACCATGACGCCGCCAAGCATGACGTAGAGCTGGTAGACGAAATTGTCGTAGCCGAGCGCGTTGTCGGTCCAGAAGGCGATCATGCCGACCAGGATGTGGACCAGGAAGTTGATGATCCAGGCCAGCGCCAGAGCCAGCAGGAACACGGGCAGGTTCTGCAGCAGCCGCAGCGACCAGGCGTCCGCCAGGGTCAACCCGACCAGGAAGGCCGGCATGATGAAAGGCAGGCGCGACAGCAATTCGCCCCAATGCTCGCAGGCATAGCGCCAGACCGGATTCAGCGGCTGCAGCAGCAAGGGCGACAGCTCCCCCTGCTTCACCGCGCGGTCCATCAGATAGGTCGCCCAGCTCGGCGTCATCTGCCGGCACAGGAACATGAACAGGAAATACTGCGCGAAAGTCAGCTGGTCGTAGCCGCCGACCGGGCCGCCCTTTGCCAATTGCAGCCAGATCAACAGCATGATCAGCGGCACGCTGCCGTTGATCATCCACAGCACCGATTGCGCGCGGTATTGCAGCGAAATGCTGTAGCAGAGCACCAGCAGCGCCTTCAGCGCGCGCAAGCTGATCAGGGTCACGTCACCGCCCCCGTCGCGATCGCCGGCGGCCGATGCTGGAACAGCGCGCCCAGCACTTCCTCGATCGGCATGTCCTCGATAGCGATGTCGGCGACCGCGATGTCGTTCAACAGGCGCGCGGCGATCTCCGCCACCTGGCCGCGCGGCGCCAGCAACTCTGCCGTCAGCCCTTCGAGCTTCCGCACCGGTGCGAATTGCGCGAGGCGCTCCGCGGGCACGCTTGCCTCGAGCTGCAACCGGAGCACTTTGTTTGGCGCGCGCTCGGCCACCAGGGCGCTCAGGTTGCCGTCGAACACCAGCTGCCCGCCGTCGATAACAAGGACCCGCTCCGCCAGCGCCTCGACATCGGCCATGTAGTGCGAGGTCAGGATGATGGCGGCGCCCGTACGCCGGTTGTAGTCGGCAACGAAGCGGCGTACCGCCTGCTGCATGTTGACGTCGAGGCCGATGGTCGGTTCGTCCAGGAACAGGATTTTCGGGGCGTGCAGCAGGGCCGCCGCCAACTCGCATTTCATGCGCTCGCCGAGCGAAAGCTTGCGCACCGGCTTGTTCAGGATCGCCTGCAGTTCCAGCATCTCGGTCAGTTCGCCGAGGCGGCTGCGAAAGTCCCCGTCCGCCACGTCATAGATCGCCTGGTTGACCAGGAAGGAATCCGCCGGCGTCAGATCCCAGGCCAATTGCTGTTTCTGGCCCATGACCATGGTGATGGACTTGAGAAAGGCGGCCTTGCGCTCCTGCGGCGTGAAGCCGAGCACGTCGACCACGCCGGAGGTCGGATAGAGCAGGCCCGACAGCACCTTCAGCGTCGTGGTCTTGCCGGCGCCGTTGGGGCCGAGGAAGCCGACGATCTCGCCAGGGGCGATGTCGAAGCTTACATCCTTCACCGCCGTCACGACCTGGAACTTGCGGCGAAAGAACGAGCGGAAGGACCCCGCGAGGCCGGGTTCCTTCTGGTGCACCTCGTAGTTCTTGCACAGGCGCTCGATATGGATGGCGGGCTTCATGCGCGGCGAATGTGTGGGGACATTAGGATCGAATACGGCCCGCCAGAGGACCAGCAAAAGCAGCCGAATTCAAGCGGGGCGGGAATTGTGCCGCGCGCGCGGATCGCTATGATGCCGCCCCTCAAGTCAAGACGACGTACATTCCGAAGGAGCTTTCCATGACCATTCGACGTTTCGGCGACGCCTCCGTGATCGCGGACATGGTGGTGCATAACGGGGTCGCCTATCTCGCCGGCCACGTCGCGGAAGAGCCGGTTTCGCCTTCCGTCTACGAGCAGACCAAGAACATCCTGAAGCAGATCGACGAGACCCTGGCCCAGGCCAAGACCGACAAGACGCGGATGCTGAAGGTCAATATCTGGCTTTCCGACATTTCCACTTTCGCCGACATGAATCGCGCCTGGAAGGAGTGGGTGCCGGCCGGCCAGGCGCCCGCCCGCGCCACCGTGGAGGCCAAGCTTGCCGACCCGCAGTGGAAGGTCGAGATCATGGTGACGGCCGCCTGCGACTGAGCTTCGGACTGGCGGAGGGGCCTTCCGGTCCCTCCCCACAACCGGCTTGACGCATTGCCGGAACTAAAATAGAACATCCTGTGTTTGTGATTTGTTCTTGCGCTACCCCTGGTGCGACGCCGGTTCAGGCGGCCCGGGGAGGCGCCAAACGGGGATGTCCATGCTGACGCGCAAGCAACGGGAATTGCTGAAATTCATCCAGGAGCGCCTGGGCGACACTGGCATCTCGCCGTCCTTCGACGAGATGAAGGAGGCGCTGGGCCTGAAGTCCAAGTCCGGCGTCCACCGGCTGATCACCGGGCTTGAGGAGCGCGGCTTCATCCGCCGCCTGCCGCACCGGGCCCGCGCCCTCGACGTCGTCCGCCTGCCGGAGGACCAGACCGCCAAGGCCGCCCCGGCGCCCCGCGCCGGCGAGGACCGCCGGGCGGCCCTCAACGTCATCCGCGGCGATTTCACCCCGTCCCTGCCCGGCGCCGTGGTCGCGGCCCAGGCCAGCAGTGCCCTGCAGCTGCCGCTCTACGGCAAGATCGCGGCCGGCACGCCCATCGAGGCCCTGCGCGACAATTCCAACTCCATCGACGTGCCGGCCACCCTGGTCGGCCGCGGCGAGCATTACGCCCTGACCGTCGAGGGCGATTCCATGGTCGATGCCGGAATCCAGGACGGCGACACCGTGGTCATCGAGCGCTGCGAGACGGCCGAGAACGGCACCATCGTGGTGGCGCTCATCGACAACAACGAGGTCACCTTGAAGCGCCTGCGCCGCAAGGGCGATTCCATCGCCCTCGAGCCGGCCAACCAGGCCCACAAGACGCGCATCTTCGGCCCCGACCGGGTCCGCATCCAGGGCCGGCTGGTCGGCCTGATGCGGCGCTACTGATCTAGCATCGCGTCGCCTTCGGCCGGACCGCCCGGGTCCGGCTCGCCTGCCGGAACATTCACGGCCCAGGGACGCGTACCGATACGGTCGGCGGCGGTCTCGATCCGCGGCTCCGCTCCATCCAGATAGATCGCCATGGCGCCGCGGGCCAACAAGTCGGCCTTGGCGATGACCGTTGCATCCGCACAAGCCGGCGCGGCGCTCGCCTGCACGGCGACAAGCAGCACCACCCCGGTGCAATCGGCTGTGGTCGGCGCCGCGCCGCCCAGCAGCACCCGAACCCTCATCGCAGTGCCGTACTCGCAGCGTTCTCCGCTACAGCGCAGCCAGCCCGCGTCACCCGTCAGATCGCCCAGGTCGTCGGCGCGCTTCTGGCCGTTGCGCCGCAGCCAGGTCTCGCGCACCAGGCGCTCGGCGCGCGGCGAACTCAGCATCAAATCCCCGTCCGGCATGCGAAACGCGATCAGCTTGCCGCTCGGCGAGATCAGCAGGTCCGGCCGCTCCGCCAGCCAGGCTGTCGACAGGCCAGCAGCCAAGACGACGCCGCCGATCCAGCGCGGCCGCCCGCGCACCAAGCCGAGCCACAGCAGCCCGATGGCGAACAGCGGCAGAGCCCAGGTGGCCGGTGCCGGAACCAGGGCCACCGCGCCTGGCCAGCCGGCCACCCAGCGCGCCACCACCAGCAGCGCGTCGCAGCCCCAGCCCATGGCGGCGAGCGGCCAGGCTTCGAGCCCGAACGGCATCAGGATCAGCGCCAGCGCGGCGGCCGGCATGATGACGAAGCCGGTCAGCGGCACGGCGATCGCGTTGGCGAGGACGCCGTAAACCGAGATCCGGTCGAAGTGATAGAGCGCGAAAGGCAGGGTCGCGAGGCCGGCGATGAAACTGGTCGCCACCGTCGCCGAGAGCGAGATCCAGAGCCAGCCGAGCGCATGGAAGATCCGCGCCTGCCAGCTGGCCCCCTCGCCCCAGTTCTGCCGGCGCCGGGCGAACCAGGGACCGAGGCGCTCGAACGCCACCACCAGGGCGAAGACCGCCGCGAAGGACATCTGGAAGCTGGCGCCCAGCAGGCTGTCGGGCTGGAACAGCAGGACGAGAAAGGCCGCCCATGCGACCAGCTGCAGCGAGATCGGCGACCGGTCGAGGATGATGGCGAGGAAGGCGATGCCCGCCATGATCACCGAGCGCTGCGTCGGCGTGGTCCAGCCGGCGAGCCCGGCATAGAGCAAGGCGGCCACGATCGCCGCGACCGCCGCCCATTTCTTGACCGGATAGCGCAGGGCAATGCGCGGCACGAAGGCGAGCGCGAAGCGGATGCCGAAAAAGAACAAGCCTGCGGCGAGGCCGATATGCAGGCCGGAGATCGACAACAGATGCGCGAGACCGGAATCGCGCATCGCGTTGAGATCGGCGCTGCGCAATGCGGTCTGGTCGCCGACGGTGAGCGCGATGGCCATGGCGCCGGTCTCGCCCGGCAATTGGCTGCGAATGCGTTGCGCGATGGCGCCCCGGGTCGCGCCGATCCAGTCGGCCGCCATCCCGAGCAGGCTCCGCAGCCGGCCCTGGTCCTCGGGCTGCTTCAGGACTTTCAGCCGGCCGAAACCGAAGCCGGTGGCGCCGAGCTCGGCGAAAAAGGCCTGGCGGCGGAAATCGAAGGCGCCCGGAGCCGCCGGGCCCGCCGGCGCATTGAGGCTGGCGACGCCGCCGATCTTCTGGCCGATGCGCAGCTCCGGCTGGTTGACCACGGTCTTGATGCGGATGCGCGATGGCGTGACGGCCCGGGACAGGTCCTTGATATCTACATCGCGCAGGGTCACCCGCTGGCCGGCCGGCAGAAGCTCGATCTGGTCGATCACGCCGACATAGAGCGCCCGGTCGAGCGCCACCGGCAGCATGGTCCCGGCCACCTGGGCGGTGCGGAACTGCGCCGCGCCAAATCCGACCGCCGCGGCACAGAGGAGGATGCAGATCGCCACGGCGGCGTCACGGCCGCGCGCAACGACGGCAGCGACGAAAGCCAGCGCGAAGGCCGCTGCGCCGGCGAACCAGGGCGGCTCATCGGACAGGGCGAAATAGCCGGCAATGCCGCAACCGAACGCAATGCTGAGCCAGACCGGCCACACTCGCCGCTGTTCGGCCAGAACCTGGTCGACCCACTCCAGCCGCACCCTCGCCCCCCACACGCTTTGGCTGTATCAGAGCCGATCTTCCTATCGGTTGCCAAGGGGCCGGGGGATGGCTAAGAACCACCGACTTCCGCCCGCAATTCCGATCGGATCACCCGACCATGAGTATCGTCACCCGTTTCGCCCCCTCGCCCACCGGGTTCCTGCATATCGGCGGCGCCCGCACCGCGCTGTTCAACTGGCTCTATGCCCGCCACCATGGCGGCACCTACCGGCTGCGCATCGAGGATACCGACCGCCAGCGCTCCACCAAGGAAGCCATCGACGCGATCATCGAGGGCCTGAAATGGCTCGGCCTGGATTGGGACGGCGAGATCGTCTTCCAGTTCGCCCGCGCCCAGCGCCACGCCGAGGTCGCGCGGGAACTGCTGGCGGCGGGTAAGGCCTATCACTGCTATTGCACGCCGGAGGAGCTGGAGCAGATGCGCGAGGCGGCGCGCGCCGCCGGCAAGCCGGTGCGCTATGACGGCCGCTGGCGCGACCGCGACCCGAAGGACGCGCCGGCGGGTGTCAAGCCGGTGATCCGGCTGAAGGCGCCGCTGACCGGCGAGACCATCGTGCATGACAAGGTGCAGGGCGAGGTCAAGGTCGCCAACGATCAGCTGGACGACATGATCCTGCTGCGCAGCGACGGCACGCCCACCTACATGCACGCCGTCGTCGTCGACGACCACGACATGGGCATCACCCAGGTCATCCGCGGCGACGATCACCTGACCAACACCTTCCGCCAGCTGCAGATCTACCAGGCGGCGGGATGGGACGCGCCGAGCTTCGCGCATATCCCGCTGATCCACGGCGCCGATGGCGCCAAGCTGTCCAAGCGCCACGGCGCGCTGGGCGTCGAGGCCTATCGCGAGATGGGCTACCTGCCGGAAGCCCTGCGCAACTACCTGCTGCGCCTTGGCTGGGGCCATGGCGACGACGAGATCATCTCGACCGAGCAGGCGGTCAAGTGGTTCGACCTCGACGCCGTCGGCCGCGCGCCCTCGCGCTTCGACTTCGCCAAGCTCGACAACCTCAACGGCCATTACATCCGCGATTGCGACGATGCGCGGCTGGCCGCGGAGGTGGCGCAGCGCCTCGGCAAGGCGGATGACCGGGCGGTCGTCCAGCGCCTGACCGCCGGCATGGCCGGGCTGAAGGCGCGCGCCAAGACGCTCAAGGAGCTGGCCGAGAATGCGAAATTCTATGCCGCGCACCGCCCGCTGGCGCTGGACGACAAGGCGCGCGCGCAGATGACCGGCGATGCGCGCTCGGTGCTGGCCGAGTTGCGCGCCCATCTGGCCGAGGCGGCCTCGTGGGTGGCCGCGGATCTCGAAAGTCTCGCGCGCGGCATTGCGGAGGCGAAGGGAATCAAGCTGGGCCAGATTGCCCAACCGCTCCGCGCGGCACTCTCCGGCGCCACCACTTCGCCGCCGATTTTCGAGGTAATGCAGGTGCTTGGGCGGGAAGAGACGCTGGGCCGCATCGACGATTGCCTGGCTGGCTGATCCGCAAAAGGTCTATGCTGCACGGCAAAATAGGTCATCGCCCCTTAACGGTTTCGGTGTTAGGCTTTCTAAATTAACCATCCCTCTCCCGTTCCAGCCAGCAGGGTATACGGTCATGGCCAAGAGCAAAGTTCCCGCCAAAGGCAAGGTCCAGAAGGCCGCAGCGAAGTCCGCAGCGCGGGCCGCCAAGCCGGTCGCCGCGAAAATCAAGGTGGTGGATTCGAAGATCACGCCGCAGGTGCCGAAGGCCTATGCCAGCGTCTCGGTCAAGGATAACCGCGGGCAGAGCTGGGAACTGCCGGTGCTGAAGGGCACCATCGGCCCGGACGTAGTCGACGTGCGCAAGCTCTACACCGAGCACGGCCTTTTCACCTACGATCCCGGCTACGGCTCGACCGGCTCGACGCAGTCCGCCATCACCTACATCGATGGCGAGGAAGGCATCCTGATGCATCGTGGCTACCGCATCGAGGAGCTGGCGGAGAAGTCCGACTTCATGGAGGTCTGCTACCTGCTGCTGGAAGGCGAGTTGCCCAACGCCAAGCAGAAGAAGCAGTTCGAGAAGGACATCACCTATCACACGATGCTGCACGAGCAGATCACCCGCTTCTTCAGCGGGTTCCGCCGCGACGCGCATCCGATGGCGGTCATGGTCTCGGTGGTGGGCGCGCTCTCCGCCTTCTATCATGACAGCACCGACATCCATGACCCGCGCCAGCGCATGATCGCTTCGCACCGGCTGATCGCCAAGGTGCCGACCATTGCGGCGATGGCCTACAAGTATTCGGTGGGACAGCCCTTCATCTATCCGCGCAACCACCTGTCCTATGCCGAGAACTTCCTCTACATGCACTTCGCGGTGCCGGCGGAGGATTACGAGATCAACCCGGTCGTCGCCAAGGCGATGGACCGCATCTTCATCCTGCACGCCGACCACGAGCAGAACGCCTCGACCTCGACCGTGCGCATCGCGGGTTCCAGTGGCGCCAATCCCTTCGCCTGCATCGCCGCCGGCATTGCCTGCCTGTGGGGCCCGGCACATGGCGGCGCCAACGAGGCGGTGCTCTCCATGCTGCGCGAGATCGGCAGCAAGGACCGCATCCCGGAATACATCAAGCGCGCCAAGTCGAAGGACGACAATTTCCGCCTGATGGGCTTCGGCCACCGGGTCTACAAGAACTACGACCCGCGCGCCTCCGTCATGCGGCAGAGCTGCCACGACGTGCTGGATGCCCTCGGCAAGCGCGACGAGCCGCTGCTCGAGCTCGCCATGGAGCTGGAGCGCATCGCGCTGGAGGACGATTACTTCGTCTCCCACAAGCTGTTCCCGAACGTCGATTTCTATTCGGGCATCATCCTGCAGGCGATCGGCTTCCCGACCTCGATGTTCACCGTGCTCTTCGCCGTCGCCCGCACCGTCGGCTGGGTGGCGCAGTGGAAGGAAATGATCGAGGACCCGACCCAGCGCATCGGCCGACCGCGCCAGCTCTATACCGGCTACGGCGAGCGGCCTTTCGTGCCGATCGAGAAGCGGAAGTAGCTTCCGGCTGAATCAGAAAGGGCGGATCCCCGGATCCGCCCTTTTCTCATTTCTGGACCAGCTCGATCTTGTAGCCGTCCGGGTCCTCGACAAAGGCGATGACCGAGCCGCCATGCTTCATCGGTCCCGGCGGGCGCGGGATCTTCACGCCGGCCTTGGCCAGCTGATCGCAGGTGCCATAGATGTCCGGCACGCCGATGGCCAGATGGCCGAAGGCGGTGCCGAGCTGGTACGGCTCCTTCTGGCCCCAATTGTGGGTCAGCTCGATGACGGCGTTGCTGTCCTCGTCGCCGTAACCGACGAAGGCGAGCGTGAATTCGCCGGTCGGATAGTCCTTCCTGCGCAGCAGCTTCATGCCCAGCTTGTTGGTGTAGAAGTCGATCGACTTGTCCAGGTCGAAGACCCGGATCATCGTGTGCAGCAGTTGGCCCGAACCTTCCATGCGCCGAACTCCCCTAGACGTCGCGGATCATGGCGGCGAAATCCGCCTCGGCGACGACCTGGTCGCCGACCTTGGCGACGCCGTTGAACTTCCAGACCGGACCGCGGTTGCGGTCCTTCTTCACTTCCAGGCGCAGCTGGTCGCCCGGCATCACCGGCCGGCGGAAGCGCGCGTTGTCGACGCTCATGAAGTAGACAAGCTTGCCCTCGAAGGCGGCGCCCAGCGTGTAGACGACGAGGACCGCGGCGGTCTGCGCCATCGCCTCGATGATCAGCACGCCCGGGAACACCGGATCGCTCGGGAAATGCCCCTGGAAGATCGCCTCGTTCATCGACACGTTCTTGATGCCGACGCAGCCCTGGTCGGCGATCGCGTTCTCGATGCGGTCGATCATCAGGAACGGGTAGCGATGCGGGATCATCCGCATCACCCCCTTGGCGTCTATGTCGAGCCCCTGCCCGCTCACGCCATCAACAGCGAGTTGGCTCATTGCGGTTCCGCCCCGATCAGATCTTCACGACCGGCAGCTTCGCGTCCAGCGCCTTCATCACTTCTTCGGTGATGTCCCAATCGGGAGCGCCGAGCACGACGGCGGAGCGGTCGATGATGAGGGTCATGCCGCGCTTGTCCGCGACGGCGCGGATGACGCCGTCCAGCGTCTTGCGGATCTGGTCGAGCCCGGCCCTGCGCGCCTTGTCGATCTCCTTGCGCTTCTCCTTGGCGTCCTTGCGGAAGGCGTTGAACTCAGCCTGCAGCTGGTCCATCTGCTTCTTGTAGTCCGCCGGCTGGAGCGTGCTGCGCTGCTGCTCCAGCTGCTGGCCCTTGGCCTGGATGGCGCGCTCCTTCTTCGCGATATCCTCGTTGATCGCCTTGTCCTTCTGCTGCAACGCCGCGGCAAGGGACTTTCCGGCCTTGGACTGGTTGAACAGGGTCGGCACGTCCAGCGTGCCAACGACGAGCTCAGTGGCAGCCTGCGCCATGGCAGCGTGGGTGGGAACGACCGAACCCGTTGCGGCCGCCGCGATCACGACGGCCAGGGCCACAATCCAATATCTCATCGAGCGCACGTCTTTGAACTCCAGTATCTGCGGTTTTGTAGTCCGCTTAGAACGTCGTGCCGACGCTGAAGCGGAAAAGCTCGTCCTTGTCGTAGGACTCTTTCAGGATCGGGTAGGCCAGATCAACGGCCAGGGGGCCGAACGGCGACACCCAGGTCAGCCCCACGCCCAGCGACATGCGGAGCGACGCATCGTCGTTGAGGTCGATATCGTCCTCGAAATCGGTTCCCGTCAAGGTGCCAAAATCACTGAACACCCGGCCGCGGATGGCGTATTCCTCCGGCAGGCCCAGCGGGAACGAGGCCTGAACCGTGCCCTCGGCGCGGAATTTGCCGCCCAGCGCGTCATTGGTGTCCGAATCGCGGGGGCCGACGCCGCCGGTTGCGAAGCCGCGCAGGTTCTGGCCGCCCAGGAAGAACGCGTCGGTGACCCGCACCTCGTCGCCCAGCCCGAACATGTAGCCGACCTCGCCCGTCGC
>JBGAGP010000039.1:0-32349 GCA_044226685.1 Dongiaceae bacterium | reverse complement strand
CGGCCGCGGACTTTCTGCCCGGTGAGGCGCTGCAGCCCGGCCAGCAGGTCGTCGCGACCCGCCTTGCGCACGCTGCTGATGAACTCGGCCGAGGCGACGATGGCCGCGCCGTGCTCCTTGCCCATTTCCTGCAGGCGGCTGGCGACGTTGACGGTGTCGCCGGCGACGGTGATCTGGCCCTGGCGTTCGCCGCCCAGCAGGGCCGCAACCACCGGGCCGTAGTGCAGGCCGACGCGCAGCCGCACCGGCTCCTCGCCCAGCGCCTTGAGGTCGATGTTCCAGTCGCCGAGATCCGCCATCAATTGCTGCGCCGCCGCCAGCGCCCGGGCGGCGTCGTCGGCGCCCGGCTCCGGCAGGCCGAAAATGATCATGGCGCCGTCGCCCATGAACTGCTCGATGACGCCGCGATGCGCGAGCGCCGCGCGCTCGATACGGCCATGCAGGTCGCGCAGGAACGCGACAGTGGCGGCCGGGCCCATCCGTTCGCTGCGACGGGTAAAGCCGGCGAGGTCGACGAACATCACCGCGGCGTCCTGCGCACGTTCATTGAAGCTCGGGCGACGCTGTGCCGCCAGCCAGTCGGAGAGCAGCGGCGAATGATAGCGCGCGAGGTTGTCGCGCTCATGCTGCAGCTGCCGTGAGATCAGCCGCTGCTGTATCCCTCGCCCCGCGAAGGTGACCAAGCTCGTGCCGAGCAGAACCAGGATGCAGTTGGTGGCGTCCAGCCACAGATGTGCTTCGGAGAATGCAGCTTGCAGCACGGCCGCCGTCGCTAACCACAGGAGCGCGGTGGCAAGGACGGCTATGTCCAATGCCCGGAAATTTCCCGCGAAGAAGGCGAGCAGCCCCAGCGCCCCAGCGAAAATCAGGTCGATCACGAAGGTGGTGCCGTCATGGCGCAGATAGGTTCCGGTGGCGATGTTCGCGGCCGCCGTGGCCAGCGCCTCGACACCGGGCAGTTGCGCCGAATAGGGCGACAGGAACATGTCGACGATGCCAAGCGCGGTGGAGCCGACGAAGACGGCCTTGCCGGCCAGGGCCTGCGGCGGGACCTGGCCGTCGATCACGTCGACCAGCGAATAGGTGGGGAAGCTGCCCTGGCCGCCATAGTGGTTGAGGGCGATGGTGCTGTCGATATCGGTCGGAATCCATGTGCCGCCCAGCATCACGCCATCGCCGAGCCGCAGCCGCATGTCGCCGCGCGCCACGTCGTGCAGCAGGCGCACGACCTCCAACGGCATCGCCGGCAGGTAGCCGGTGTCCTGCACCGGCATGGCGAGCGGAATACGGCGCAGGGCATTGTCTGGATCGCGCGGCACGTTGACCTGGGCGAGCTGGGCGACCTCGGCCAGGGCGTCGATCGGCAGCATGGCGCCTACCGGGCGGACGGTGAGTTCCGGAAAGCCGGCGGTCTTCTCCACGATCGGGAAGGAATTGCGCCGGATCAGCGTGTCCCAGTTGCCCGAGGTCGCGGCGAGGTCCGGTGTCGCTGCCGCCGCCAGGATGACACGTCCGTTGCGGCGCAGCGCCTCGGCCAGCGCGGCATCTCCCGCCGACAGGTCGTCACCAGTCGCCGGTGCCTCTCGTTCCAGCAGCAGCAGGTCGACGGCGACGACCTTGGCGCTGGCATCGGTCAGGCGGTTGATGGCATCGGCGATCGAGCTGCGCGGCACCGGAAAGCGCTGCAGCCGGCTGAGCGTCTTGTCGTCCACGGCGACGACGACGAAATCGGCCGGCGGCGGCACCGGGCCGCGAACCACGTGGCGGAGATCGAGCAGCCGGCCTTCCAGCGACGCGGTGGCGGCATATTGCCCGCTCGGATGCCAGGCACCGATCAGCAGCCCGGCCGCGAGCGCTGCAAGCGCCCAGAATGGACGCAGCTTTCCCATACTGGTACGCATGCGACGCGCCTACACCCGGCAGATCAGGGGAAAGCCAGCCTTTTCAGCGCCTTTTCCACCCGCTCAGGCCCCCAGGCCTTGGGATCTCCCATCTGGCCGTTCTTGTCCACGTCGACGCCCTGGCCGGCCGCCAGGACGTAGCCCTCGGAGGTTTTGGCGCGCACCTCCACCCGGCCCTTGAGGACCAGCACGTTGGTGCCGCGCTTCGGCGTCTCCATGACCCATTCGGTCGAGCGCACCGAGGCGACGGCGACCGGGCCGAACACGTTGAAGGTGCCCCAGGTCCGCACCGGGGCCAGGAACTTGGCGATGCCGCGATGCAGGCTCATGGCGATGCTCTCGCTCTCGCCCTGCTCGCCGACGAGGGAGCCGAGATTGAGCTCGGTCTCGGCGCCCAGGGTGACCATGGTCTGGTCGGAACAGGTGATCTCGACATGGCCGTCGCCGCCGGTGCGGATCTGGTCCGTGGCCGCCAGCGCCGCGCCGGCCTTGGCCGCGACGCGTTTGCCCTCGTGCGAGAGGGTCGCCGTGCCGGCCACGCGCTCAATCTGGCAGGTGCGGCTTTCGGCCTGCGCCGGGGCCGCCGCGAACAGCAGCAGCCCGGGCAGCAGAATCGCCGCCAGGGGCAGCCGCAAGCCGGACGTCATGGATTCCATGCCACGCATCGCTCACCTCTATGTTCCAAGTCCCCGCAAGGTGCGGTAATAGTAGCACCAACGCCGCGTTGCCGGTGGATTTCGTTCCAGGCCGCGCCAGCCGGTTTCCGGCCGGAGCGCTGGCGCCGGCACCGCACGAACTAGGACTTAAGCATTCTCGCCGGCCGACCCTGTGACCCCCTTCACACCCTGGGGGCATGGGCGTGGCCAGATCTTGGCTGGTGCGATGTTTTGCCAGGTGGGACGGATATGCGGAAACTGGACCAGAATGAACGCCAGGCTTTGATCCGGCGCAGCTTCCTGTTCAAGGACGTGAGCGATGCCGTTCTCGGCAGGCTCTCCGGCCTGTCGGTAACCAAGCAGCTGGATCGGCGCGAGACCCTGTTCAACCGGGGCGACGAGGGCGATGCCCTCTACGCCGTCATCGACGGATTGGTGCGCATCTGGGTCGGCAGCGACAGCGGCAAGGAACTGACCTTCTCGATCATGGAGCCGGGCGACGTGTTCGGCGAGATCGCGCTGCTCGACGGCCTGCCGCGGACCGCCAACGCCACGGCGCAGGAGGCGACGCAGCTGCTGGTCATCCAGCGCTCGGCCTTTCTCTCCGTGCTCGAGAACGACGCCCTGCTGGGCCGTCACATCATCGAATTGCTGTGCGAGCGCCTGCGGCTGAAGACCGATCTGCTGAGCGACTTCGCCTTCGCCGAGCTCCCGGTACGCCTGGCGCGCAAGCTGAACGACCTGGTGACCGCCCATGCCGAGATCGACGGCAATTCGGCCCGGCTGGGCAAGCGCTTCTCGCAGACCGAGCTGGCGCAGATGCTCGGCGTCTCGCGCGAGGCGATCAACAAGCAGCTTTCGGCCTGGAGCCACAAGGGCATCGTCAGCACCGAAGAAGGCGGATTGACCATCACCGATCTCGGCGGCTTGCGCAATCAGGCAGCGCTGGAACGCGATTCGGCCATCTGAGATCCGGCCGATTGTGAAGCGTCTCACAGCGCCGGCTCCGGTGGTGGCCTTAGATCAGATCTGACGGGGACGCGGCTGCCGGAAGCGCTTGGCTGAGCCGGACACAGAGGGAGTTGATCATGATCATGAAAGACCATCGCGATGCGCCGTTGAGCGGGGCCGACGCCAAGGCGCTGGAACTCTACGAGACGGCGATCTGCCAGTTCAATTGCTATGTCGGCGACCCGGTCGCCACCTGCGACGCGGCGCTGGCCGAGAGCCCGGACTTCGCCATGGCCATCGCCCTGAAGGCCTATCTGCTGCTGAGCGGCATGGAGCGCGGCCCGGTGGCGCAGGCGGCCGAGCTGCTGGCGCGGCTGCGCAAGGTGAAACTGAACGAGCGCGAGCGGCGCCACGCGGCTGCCGTCGCCTGCCTGGTCGATGGCGCCTTCCACCGCGCCTCGGAGCGCCTCGAGGACATCCTGGTCGCCGACCCGCGCGACATCCTCGCCTTGCAGATGGGCCATCTGCTCGACTTCTTCCGCGGCGACTGCCGCAACCTGCGCGACCGCGTGGCGCGCGTGCTGCCGGAATGGCAGCAATCCATGCCCGGCTACCATGCCCTGCTTGCCATGCACTCCTTCGGCCTGGAGGAGATGGGCGATTACGCGCGAGCCGAGGAAGCCGGCCGGCGCGCCATCCAGCTCAGCCCCCGCGACGGCTGGGCCTACCATTCCGTCGCCCATGTGATGGAGATGATGGGCCGCTACGAAGACGGCGCCAGATGGCTGCGCGACGGCGAATCCGGCTGGGCGCCGGAATCCTTCTTCGCCGTCCACAACTGGTGGCACCTGGCGCTGTTCCTGCTCGAGGCCGACCAGAACGGCGAGGTGCTGAAGCTCTATGACGGCCCGATCCGCGGCGGCCAGTCCAATGTCATCCTCGACATGGTCGACGCGGCGGCCCTGCTGTGGCGCTTGCAGCTGCGCGGCATCGACATTGGCAACCGATGGGAGGCCATCGCCGATCGCTGGCAGCCCCTCGGCGAGGACCGCCTCTATGCCTTCAACGACGTGCACGCCGTGATGGCGCTGCTCGGTGCGGGCCGGCGCGACGAGGCGGAGCGCGTGGTCTCGGTCATGGCGCAGACCGCCCACAAGCAATCGGACAATGCCGCGATGACGCGGGAGGTCGGCCTGCCACTCGGCCGCGCCCTGCTCGCCTTCGAGCAGGGCAGCTATCCGGCGGTGATCGAGATCCTGCGCCCGTTGCGCAACATCGCCGGCCGCTTCGGCGGCAGCCACGCCCAGCGCGACCTGATCGATCTCACCCTGATCGAGGCGGCGCAGCGCGGCGGCCAGCCCGGCCTGGTGCGCGCCCTCGCCAACGAGCGCCTGGCGCTGAAGCCGAACAGCCCGCTGGCCCACCGCTACCGCGACCAGGGCCGCCGCAAGGCGGCTTGAGTTCTTGCGAACGACCGATTGCGGCGATTGGCCCGGGACGCTCTCCCGGGCCTTTCCATTCAACCATTGCCCAGCACGTCGCGCAGATCTGCCTTGCCACTGCCGCGCCTGGCCGGTTGCTGCTGCGATTCATGCGGTGCCCAACCGGTGAGGAACAGGACCTGGAAGGTCGCGCGCAGCCTGCCATCGGGCTCGGCGAAGCGCTCCTGATAGAGCGCGGCGGCGCGCGCGAAGATGGCGCGCCGCGTCGGACGCTTGAGCCGCTCCAGCAGCAGGTTGGTCTCGCCCATGCCGCGCAGATCGGCGAGCAGGCGGAACAGGTCCGGATAGGTGACGGTGATGGTGTCGCTGTCGGCGACGGGCAGGGCAAAGCCGGCCCGCTGCAGCAGCCCGGCGGCGTCGCGCAAGCCGGCGAAGGGCGAGACGCGCGGGCTGGCGCCACCGCTTTCCGCCAGTTCCGCCTCCATCAGGCAGGACCGCAGTTCGGCCAGCGTGCCGGCGCCGAACATGCTGGCGAGGAACAAGCCGTCCGGCTTCAGCGCAGCGCGGATCTGCGCCAACGCGCCCGGCAGGTCGTTCACCCAGTGCAGCGCCAGGTTGCTGAGGACGAGGTCGAGGCTCTGGGCGCCGGCCGGCAGCATTTCCTCGTCGGCCACGAAGACCGGTCCCGCCGACCTTGCCCGTTGCACGCAATCGGCGGCGAGGTCGCATTGCAGCAGCGTCTCGATGCCGCCGCGTCCGGCGAGCAACCCGGCCAGCGTGCCGCCGCGGCAGCCGAGATCGAGGGCCAGCGGAAAGTGGCGGGTGACATCGGCCAGCCGGTCGACCAGCCGGTCGCCGATCTCGCGCAGCAGGAAATCATGGCCGCCGGCGTCCGCCGCCGCGCGGGCGCGCCGCCGGCGCAGCAGCCGGCGGTCGAAGACGCGCGCGCGCTCGGGAACAGTCTCGTCCACCTTTGCTCCATCCTGGCTGCGAAATCCGGCGCCAATTGACAACAGGCGGGAGCACTTCGCAAGCTGGGCCATGCTTGGCCTCGCCGCATCCCTGGAACGCTTGCCCTGGCTGTCGGTCCTGCGCCGGTCGGCCTCGCGGCTGTGCGACGCGGTGCTGCCGCCGCGCTGCCTGCAATGCGGCGAGCTGGTCGGCGATCACGGCGCGCTGTGCGGCGCCTGCTGGTCGAAGCTGCGCTTCCTGGGGCCGCCCTGCTGCGCCGCCTGCGGCTTGCCCTTCGAATTCGACCTCGGCGGCGATGCCCTGTGCGGTGCCTGCAGCGCCAGACGCCCGCGCTTCGATCGTGCCCGCGCGGCGCTCGCCTATGACGACGCGAGCCGCGATCTGGTGCTGCGCTTCAAGCATGCCGATCGGCTGGAAGGCGCGGCGACCTTCGCCGGCTGGATGGCGCGCGCCGGGGCCGCCCTGATCGCCGACGCGGACATCGTCGCCCCGGTGCCGCTGCATTGGCGGCGCCTGGTAACCCGGCGCTACAACCAGGCGGCCGTGCTCGCCAACGCGATCGGCCGGGTGGAGGGAAAACGCGTGGTGCCGGATCTCCTGCTGCGGCGCCGGGCCACCCCGACCCAGGGGCATCTGGGGCGGGAGGCGCGCCGGCGGAACGTCGCCGGCGCCTTCGCCCTCGCGCCGCGCGGCCGGGACATGATCGACGGCAAGCGAATTCTCCTGGTGGACGATGTGCTGACAACCGGCGCCACGGCGGAGGCCTGCGCCCGGGTCCTGCAGGCCGGCGGCGCCCGGGCGGTCGATCTCCTGGTCCTGGCGCGGGTGGTCCGGGCGCAATAAGCCCCAGAAAATATCGTCCCCGGCGGGCCTTGCTTTTCCCCCGGGGACGGCCAAAAGTACTAATGAAAGGCGGGTTTCCCACGGTTGCAGTGTGGATATCGCCGTGGAGAGAGTTTCGCCGACCCTTTCACCATGCACGGACCCAGGATGGCGCAGGTCGAGATCTACACCACCATGCTTTGCCCCTATTGCTGGCGTGCCAAGAAATTGCTGGAGGAACGCGGTGCCCACTACAAGGAAGTCGACGTGATGACCGACGGCAAGCTGCGCGCCGAGATGCGCGAGCGCGCCGGCGGCCGCACCTCGGTGCCGCAGATCTTCATCAACGGCCAGCACGTCGGTGGCTGCGACGATCTCTATGCGCTGGATCGTGCCGGCAAGTTGCAACCCCTCCTCGAACAGGCCCCCGCATGAGCAAGATCCTCAAGGTCGCCTGCGTGCAGATGAACGCGGCGTCCGAGATCGCCCCGAACATCGCCGCCGCGACCCAGTTCATCCGCCAGGCCGCCGCCGCCGGCGCGGAGCTGGTGCTGACGCCGGAAAACACCACGCTGATCGAGCCCAACCGGGCGAAGTCCCTGGCCAAGACGCCAAGGGAGCAGGACCATCCGGGCCTGCCGCATTTCTCCAAGCTGGCGAAGGACCTCGGCATCTGGCTCGAGATCGGCTCCATGCCGGTGCTGGCCGAGGATGGCCGCATCGCCAATCGCTGCTTCGTCTTCGGCCCGACCGGCGAGGTCGTCGCGCGCTACGACAAGATCCACATGTTCGACGTCGATCTGCCGAACGGCGAGACCTACCGCGAATCCAACGGCGTGCGGCCGGGCGAACAGGCCGTGGTGGTCGCGACGCCCTGGGGCGGACTTGGCCTCACCATCTGCTATGACGTGCGGTTCGGCTATCTGCACCGCGCGCTGGCGCAGGCGGGTGCGGTGATGCTCTCGGTCCCCGCCGCTTTCACCGTGCCGACCGGTCAGGCGCATTGGCATGTGCTGCTGCGCGCCCGGGCGATAGAGACCGGCTGCTTCGTCTTCGCCCCGGCGCAAACCGGCGAGCATGCCGAGGGCCGCAAGACCTACGGCCATTCCCTCATCATCGCGCCCTGGGGCGAGGTGCTGGCCGATGCCGGCGAGGATCCCGGCTTCATCATCGCCGAGATCGATCTGGAGCAGGTGCAGAAGGCGCGCGCGATGGTGCCGGCCCTGCGCCACGACCGCGAATTCCAACGGCCAAAAGGCCTGATGCGCGCCGCGAGCGAATAGCGCCGCGAACCGCGCGTCTTTACAAAGCAAGGGAGGTTTGCATGTCACTGCGCATCGGCGACACGGCCCCTGACTTCGAACAGGATTCGACCCAGGGCAAGCTGAAGTTCCACCAGTTCCTCGGCGAGTCCTGGGGCATCCTGTTCTCGCACCCGAAGGACTTCACGCCGGTCTGCACCACCGAGCTCGGCTACATGGCGAAGCTGAAGCCGGAATTCGACAAGCGCAACACCAAGATCCTAGGCTTGAGCGTCGACCCGGTCGGCAACCACGAGAAATGGGCCGCCGACATCGAGGAGACGCAAGGCGCAAAGGTGACCTATCCGCTGATCGCCGATTCCGACCTCCGCGTCGCCAAGGCCTATGACATGCTGCCGGCCGGCGCCGGCGCCACCTCCGAAGGCCGCACCGCCGCCGACAACGCCACCGTGCGCTCGGTCTTCATCATCGGCCCGGAT
Organism: Dongiaceae bacterium; assembly: GCA_044226685.1. GTDB lineage: Bacteria > Pseudomonadota > Alphaproteobacteria > Dongiales > Dongiaceae > Dongia_A. The sequence goes on along the minus strand of JBGAGP010000039.1, from coordinate 23,864 downwards.
AAGAAGGTGAAGGCGATGCTCACCTATCCGATGTCGACGGGCCGCAATTTCGACGAGGTGCTGCGGCTGCTCGATTCCTGCCAGCTCACCGCCAAGCACACGGTGGCGACGCCGGTGAACTGGAAGCCGGGCGAGGACGTCATCATCCCGCCCTCGGTCTCCGACGAGCAGGCCAAGGCGAAGTATCCCAACGGCTGGAAGACGCTGAAGCCCTATCTGCGCGTGATGCCGCAGCCGAAATAGAGGCGCGCGGATCGATTGCGGAAGCGGCCGGCCCTGCGCCGGCCGTTTTCATGTGAGGCGCTGCATGACGATGCGCTGGATCATCGCGGGCTTTGGCTCGCTGACTTCGCCGCATTCATAGGCCAGCACGGCGAAACCGTAGCGGAGTGCAAACTGCAGCAGTTCGCCTGGCTCCAGCAGGTAGTCCGGGTTGCTGGGTTTGCCGAAGCGCTCGTTGCCCTGGCCGAAGGTCTCGTAGATCAGGATGCCGTGCGGCGCCAGGGCGGCGGCGATGCGGGGGAAGAGCGGCCGGTGCAGGTAGTTGGTCACCACGATGCCGGCGAATTCCCGGTCCTCGAGCGGCCAGTCGGAGCCGTCCTCGAGATCGGCCTCGATGACCTCGAAGCGTGGCCCCGCCAGGGGCATGAGGGCCGAGACGTCGCGGTCTATGGCTGTCACCGCCAAGCCCAAGTCTTTGAAATAGCTGGCATGTCTGCCGCTGCCCGCGGCCAGGTCGAGGACCCGGCCATGCGCTGGAACCAAGCCGGCGTGATATCGCACCCAGCTTGAAGGCGCCGGGGCATCGGCCAGGATTGTCTTCCCCGGACTCATGCTCATTGGTGTCATGCCTCTTTGGGGCTTGTGAAACCGGCGGCCAGCGACAATTGTCTAGGCCGAGCGTTTCACCTGCCATCGAATGTCACGCATGATTCTGTATCAGCTCCGTTGCGGCAAGGACCACGAATTCGAAGCCTGGTTCAAGGACGGCCAGACCTGCGACCGCCAGCTGGCGCGCAAGACCGTCGAATGCCCGGTCTGCGGCAACCGCAAGGTCGCCAAGGCGCTGATGGCGCCGCGCCTCGGCGCGTCGGAGAAGAACCTGCCGGCGAAGCCCCAGCCCGGTGCACAGGACATGGCGGTGATGGCCAGCACGATGCGCCAGCATCTGCAGGCGATCCGCGCCAAGGTCGAGGAGAATTGCGACTATGTCGGCGACAAGTTCGCCGACGAGGCGCGCAAGATCCATTATGGCGAGAGCGAGGCGCGCGGCATCTACGGCGAGGCGACCGACGCCCAGCACCAGGAGCTGGTGGAGGAAGGCGTCGAGGTGGCGCGCATCCCGTGGCTGCCGCGCTCCGACGCCTAGGCTTTTCAGACGGTTTGGATCGTGACGGCGGCGATTTTCGCCGCCGTTCTCATTGCCGCGCCAGGGCCGGGGGCAGCGGTCAGGCCGGCTTCGCCGCCAGCATATAGTTGACGTCGAGGTCGCGGGTCAGCGACCAGCGTTCATTCAGCGGGTTGAAGGTGACGCCGGTCAGCTGGTCGACCGACATGCCGGCCTTGCGCAGGGCGTGGGCCAGTTCCGACGGCTTGACGAACTTGCGCCAGTCGTGCGTCCCGCGCGGCAGCCAGCGCAGCACATACTCGGCACCGACGATGGCGAGCGCGAAGGCCTTGGCGGTGCGGTTCAGCGTCGCCAGGAACAGCAGGCCGTCCGGTTTCACCAGCCGCGCGCAATCGTGGATGAAGACGTCGACGTCGGCGACATGCTCGACGACTTCCATCGCCAGCACGATGTCGAAGCTGGTGCCGGTCTCGATCAGATCCTCCGCGGCGCAGGGCAGATAGGTGATCTTCAGCCCCGCCTGCTCGGCATGGGTGCGGGCAACGCCGATGTTGCGCGCGGCCGGATCGATGCCGGTGACCTCGGCGCCCAGCCGGCGCATCGGCTCGGTCAGCAGCCCGCCGCCGCAGCCCACTTCCAGCAGCGACAAGCCGGCGAACGGCGCCTCGCCGGCGGCGTCGCGGCCGAAATGCGCCGCCGCCACGTCGCGGATATAGGCGATGCGGATCGGGTTGAAGCGGTGCAGCGGCTTGAAGTCGCCATGCGGGTCCCACCAGGCCTCCGCCATCGCGGTGAATTTGGCGATCTCGCTGGCATCGACGGTGGTGCCGGCGCGGTTCTGGCCGGGGCCGGTCGGATGTGGGGATGCGCTCTGCGGATTCATCAAAAAATGGCCGATTCTGGCGGGTTTGCGCGGCTGCAAATGGGGCCGAGGCCTTGCCTCGAAAGGTCGAGTTGAGTATGGATAGCCGCCACCGGCAAGACAATGCCTTTCCGGCCGGCTCTCCAGGGCATTTTAAGGGCTTTCACCGCAGATGAACGCGCCAGCGAGGACCCGGACCCGCGTGGTCATGAAGTTTGGCGGCACCTCGGTGGCAAACATCGAGCGCATCCGCGCCGTCGCCCAGCGGGTGAAGCGCGAGGTCGATGCCGGGCACGAGGTCGCCGTGGTGGTTTCCGCCATGTCCGGCGCCACCAACCAGATGGTCGCCTGGTGCGGCGAGTTGTCGCCGCTCTATGACGCCCGCGAATACGACACCGTGGTGGCGGCGGGCGAGCAGGTGACCAGCGGCCTGATGGCGATCGCGCTGCAGACCATCGGGATCAATGCGCGGTCCTGGCTCGGCTGGCAGATCCCGATCGAGACCGACGATGCCCACGGCAAGGCGCGCATCGAGCGCATCCGCACCGAGGAGCTGGAGAAGCGTTTCGCCCAGGGCCAGGTCGCGGTGGTCGCCGGATTCCAGGGCGTCGGCTCGGACGCGCGGGTGACGACACTCGGCCGCGGCGGGTCGGACACCTCGGCGGTGGCGCTGGCGGCGGCGCTGAAAGCGGACCGCTGCGACATCTTCACAGACGTCGACGGGGTCTACACCACCGATCCCCGGATCGTCGCCAAGGCGCGCAAGCTCGACAAGATCACCTACGAGGAAATGCTGGAGATGGCGTCGCTCGGCGCCAAGGTGCTGCAGATCCGCTCGGTCGAGATGGCGATGAAGCACAATGTGCGGGTCCAGGTGCTGTCCAGCTTCGAGGACAAGCCCGGCACCCTGGTCGTGAATGAGGACGAGATCATGGAACAGGAACTGGTCAGCGGCATCGCCTACAGCCGCGACGAGGCGAAGATCACCCTGCTGCGCGTGGCCGACCGGCCGGGCGTCGCCGCCTCGATCTTCGGCCCGCTGGCGGAAGCCAGCATCAATGTCGACATGATCGTGCAGAACGTGTCGGAAAGCGGCGACACCACCGACATGACCTTCACCGTCTCCAAGGCGGATTTCGAGCGCGCCAAGCAGGTGATCGAAGGACAGCGCAACCGGGTGCAATATGCCGGCATGATCGCCGATTCCAACGTGGTCAAGGTCTCGGTCATCGGCGTCGGCATGCGCTCCCATGCCGGCATCGCCCAGCGCATGTTCCAGACCCTGGCCGAGAAGGGCATCAACATCCAGGTCATCTCCACCTCGGAGATCAAGATCAGCGTCCTGGTGGCCGAGGAATACACCGAGCTCGCGGTACGCGCCTTGCACACAGCCTACGGGCTGGATGCCAACTGACGGCGGAAGGAACAAGGCCCGAGATGAACCGTGCGCAAGCCGAAGCCCTGCTGAACCATCTGTGGCGGCGCGGAACCGCGTTTCTCGGTTGCCGCTACGCCATCATGGGCGGCGCCATGACCTGGGTTTCGGAGCGCCGCCTGGTCTCGGCCATTTCCAATGCCGGCGGCTTCGGCGTGATCGCCTCCGGCTCGATGCCGCCGGAGATCCTGGCGACCGAGATCGCCGAGACCTACAAGCTCACCGACCGGCCATTTGGCGTAAATTTGATCACGCTGCACCCAAAACTTGAGCAGCTGATCGATGCCTGCCTGGACGCCAAGGTCGGCCATGTCGTGCTGGCTGGCGGCCTGCCGCCCGCCGGATCGATCCAGCGCCTGAAGCAGGGCGGGGCCAAGGTCATGTGCTTCGCCCCCGCCGTCGCCATCGCCAAGAAGCTGGTGCGGGGCGGCGCCGACGCCATCGTCATCGAGGGCATGGAGGCGGGCGGGCATATCGGGCCGGTCTCCACCAGCGTGCTGGCGCAGGAGATCCTGCCCGTCATCACCGACGTCCCGGTCTTCGTCGCCGGCGGCATTGGCCGCGGCAATGCGATGCTGGGCTATCTGGAGATGGGTGCGGCCGGCGTGCAGCTCGGCACCCGCTTCGTCTGCGCCACCGAATCCATCGCGCATCCGAATTTCAAGAAGGCCTTCATCCGTGCTGCCGCGCGCGACGCGGTGCCCTCGGTGGCGCTCGACAACCGCTTCCCGGTGATCCCGGTGCGCGCCATCGTCAATGACGGCGTGCGCAGGTTCATGGACACCCAGCGCGACGTGATCGCCCGCTTCGACCGCGGCGAACTGGACCAGAAGGCGGCGCAGCTCGAGATCGAGCACTTCTGGGCCGGCGCGCTGCGCCGCGCGGTGATCGACGGCGACGTCGAGAGTGGCTCGCTGATGGCCGGGCAAAGCGTCGGCATGGTCAGCAAGGAGCAGCCGACCGCCGAGATCATCCAGGAAATGGTCGAGGACGCGATCCGGGCGCTGCTCGATCGCCCGCACGCGCTGACGCTCTAGAGACGCCATGACACAGGCACCCGGCCTTTCTGGCGCTCGCATGTTGCTCAAGCGATTGCGCAACGTGATGGCGCGTGGCGGCGCGGCGCAGATGCGCCTCGACCAGACGGTGAAGCTGATCGCCGCCGAAATGGTGGCGGAGGTCTGCTCCATCTACCTGCTGCGCGCGGGCGAGGTGCTCGAGCTGTTCGCCACCGAAGGCCTGAAGCAGGAAGCCGTCCACAAGACCCGCCTGCGCGTGGGCGAAGGCCTGGTCGGCGACATCGCCAGCCATGCCCGGCCGCTGGCGCTGGCCGACGCGCAGCATCACCCGCAATTCGCCTACCGGCCGGAGACCGGCGAAGAGATCTTCCAGTCCCTGATGGGCGTGCCGATCCTGCGCGCCGGGCGGGTGATCGGCGTGCTGGTGATTCAGAACCGCACCCGGCGGCAATACAGCGAAGAAGAGATCGAGACGCTGGAAACCGTCGCCATGGTGCTGGCCGAGCTGGCGGCGGGCGGCGAGCTGGTGAGCCAGGAGGAGCTGCGCCCCGGCGACGGCATCGCGCTGCTGCCGCTGCGCCTGGACGGCGTCACATTCTGCCCCGGCCTCGCCAAGGGCATCGCCGTGCTGCACCAGGCGACCTTGCAATTGCAGCAGCTCGTGGCGGAAGACCCCGAGCGCGAGGCGGAGCGGCTGACCGGCGCGTTGGAGGAGCTGCATTCCTCCATCGACCGCCTGCTCGATGCTGGCGACCTTGGCGGTCAGGGCGAGCATTTCGAGGTGCTGGAGACCTATCGCCTGTTCGCCCAGGACCAGGGCTGGCGCAGCCGCATGCTCGAGGCGGTGCAGTCGGGCCTGACCGCCGAGGCCTCGGTGCAGAAGGTGCAGAACGACACCCGCGCGCGCATGCGCGACGTCAGCGACCCCTATCTGCGCGAGCGGCTCTCCGATCTCGACGATCTCGCCAACCGCCTGTTGCGGCATCTCTTGGGCGCCGAGGCGCCTGGCGCGCGGCGCCTGCCGGAAGAGGCGATCGTGGTGGCGCGCTCCATGGGCCCGGCGGAACTGCTCGACTACGACCGCGCGCGGTTGAAGGGGCTGGTGCTCGAAGAGGGCTCGCAGAACGCGCATGTCGCCATCGTCGCCCGCGCGCTCGACATTCCGGTGATCGGCCGTTGCGCCGATCTCATGGAAAAGGTCGGCGAGGGCGATCCGCTGGTGATCGACGGCGACAACGAGCAGCTTTTCATCCGCCCGGCCGATGACATCCTGCAGACGTTCGCCGAGAGCATGCGGCAGCGGGTGGAGAAGCGCGCCGCCTTTGCCGCCCTGCGCGACCTGCCGGCGGTGACGCTGGACGGCGTGAAGGTAGACCTCAACATCAATGCCGGCCTGCTGATGGACGTGCCGCAGATCGCGGCCACCGGGGCGGCCGGCATCGGGCTCTACCGCACCGAGATTCCGTTCATGATCTCGCACGAATATCCGGAGGTCGCGCGGCAGACCGAGATCTACCGCAAGGTGCTGGACGGCGCCGGCGGCCTGCCGGTGATCTTCCGCACCCTCGACATCGGCTCCGACAAGGTACTGCCCTATTGGAACCGTGCGCCGGAGGAGAATCCGGCGATGGGTTGGCGCGCGATCCGCATCGCCCTGGATCGCCCGGCCATGCTGCGCCAGCAATTGCGGGCGATGCTGAACGCGGCCGACGGCCGGCGCCTCGCGGTGATGTTCCCGATGGTGACCGAGATCGCCGAGTTCGATGCCTGCCGCCGGCTGCTGGAGCGGGAGGTGGCCAGGCGCCGGGCCGCCGGCCTGACGCTGCCGGAGCCGCTGCTGGTGGGCGCGATGGTCGAAGTGCCGGCGCTGCTCTGGCAATTGCCGGAGCTGGTGGCGCGGGTCGACTTCCTGTCGGTCGGCAGCAACGACCTGCAGCAATTCCTGTTCGCCGCCGATCGCGACAATCCGGCCGCCGCCGGCCGCTACGATACGCTGGCGCCGGCCATGGTGCGGGCACTGGCCGAGGTCGCGCGGGTGGCCAATGCCGCCGGCAAGCCGGTCGGTCTGTGCGGCGAGATGGCGGGCGATCCGATCGCCGCCATGGCGCTGCTGTGCCTGGGATTCCGTTCGCTGTCGATGTCGCCGCCGCGCGTCCTGCCGATGCGCGCAGCCATCCGCAACCTCAATTTCGGCCGGCTGATGGCCTATTGGCAGGCGGTCCGCCACTTGGAGGGCGCCACCTTGCGCGGCGCCCTGCTCGACTATGCCCTGGATCACAATGTCCCGCTTTAAGGCGTTGCCAGCCTTCGGCCCCGGTCTATATATAGCCAGCACAACACAGCATTCCGGCGACGCGGGCGACGCGGATGGAATCGACGGCCGATTCCCCCAGCTTGAAACTTCGGGGCCCGATACTCCCGGACCCGGTACTCCGGGACGAGCCGGCAGGGCGTGAACATGATGGACGGCGCTGGCACCTCTGAATCGCACCGGACACCCAACGGCGGCTTGGCCGAAGTGGGCGCCATGCTGCGTGACCGGCGCAAGGAGCTGGGCCACGACATCCAGAGCGTCGCGCGCCAGACCCATATCAAGGTCAGCTATCTGAGCGCCATCGAGGATGGTCGCCGGCGCGACCTGCCCGGGGCGGCCTATACCATCGGCTTCGTCCGCACCTACGCCGATTTCCTCGGATTCGACGGCAACCGGCTGGTCACCGATTTCCACGCCCAGCTGGCCGGTGCCCGCCAGCGTCCGGCGGCCCAGGCAGCGCAGGCCGCCCAGGAAACGCCGCGGGTTACCGTTTCGCCGGTCCTGGTCGCGGGAGCTGTCCTTGCCCTGGCTCTCGTCGGGTTCTTCCTGTGGGGCTATTTGTCGGACACCAGCAACGACACGAATTCCGCCGCGGTCGAGGAAGCGCAGGACGCGCCGGAAGGCGACGGCAGCGCGGCGGACGAGGCCGCAGGCGACGCGCAGGCCCCTGATGCCGCCGGCGAATCGACGACGGCCGACGGCGCTGCCGCTCCGGCGCCCGATGCCGGTGCCGCCGTTGCCGCCGCGGGCGCGTCCGACCAGGCGCCGACCGCTGACGCCGCCGCCACGCCGCCGGCTGACCAAGCCGGCACCAGCCAGTCCGGGACCAACCAATCGGGGACCGAGACAGCGGGGCTCGAGGATCAATTGCCGCCGCCGGAAGGTGAGCCGGGGGACGCCGCCAATCAGGATCCGGAACAGGTGCAGCAGGCCTCCGCGGCCGAGGGGGCGGCGACCGGCAAGGTCGTGCTCCGCGCCCGGCTGGAAAGCTGGGTGCAGGTCACCAACGAAAAGGGCGAATCGGTCTTCTCCCGGGTGCTGCGGGCGGGTGAGACCTATACCGTGCCGAACGAGACCGGCCTGATGCTGACCACCGGCAACGCCGGGGGTATCGAGATCGTGCTCGACGGCAAGAAGCTGAAAAGCCTCGGATCGGTGGGCCTGGTTCGCCGCGATTTCCCGCTCGATGCGAAAAAGCTCAAGGATGGCAGTGCTTACAAGCCCGCCACGCCGCCCGCAGCCACCCAGTAGGCCGTCTATTACCCCGGCCGAAGGGCGGGATTAGCCTTCCGATTCAAAGAGTTGCTGTCACGGACGCAGGCTTGATCTTTTGTCCCCGCCAGCGCATGTTGGGGCCGAATGGCGCGGTCCCAGATGTTTTCCCGTGGGCCGTGCGCCCGTTGCCATGCCCGGCGCCGGTAGCCGACGCGCCGAACAGGAAAGACTGAGACATGAGCGTCCGCCCGTATCGTGACATCGCCCGCCGGAAGTCCCGGCAGATCCGGGTCGGCTCCGTCCTGGTCGGCGGCGACGCGCCGATCACGGTCCAAACCATGACCAACACGCTGACCGCGGATGCTGCGGCGACCATCGACCAGATCCGCCTCATCGAAGAAGCGGGCTGCGACATTGTCCGCGTCTCCTGTCCCGACGAGGAATCGACCGCCGCGCTGCCGCAGATCGTGCGCGCGGCGAAGATCCCGATCGTCGCCGACATCCATTTCCACTACAAGCGCGGCATCGAGGCGGCGAAGGCGGGTGCCGCATGCCTGCGCATCAACCCCGGCAACATCGGCAGCGCGGCGCGCGTGAAGGAAGTCGTCCAGGCGGCGAAGGATCACGGCTGCTCCATGCGCATCGGCGTCAATGCCGGCTCGCTCGAGCGCGAGTTGCTCGAGCGCTATGGCGAGCCCTGCCCGGAGGCGATGGTTGAATCCGCCCTCAACCACGCGAAGATCCTCGAGGATCACGACTTCTTCGATTTCAAGATCAGCGTCAAGGCGTCCGACGTGTTCCTGGCGGTGGCGGCCTACCAGGGCATCGCCGAGGCCTGCGACTACCCGCTGCACATCGGCATCACCGAGGCGGGCGGCCTGCGCGCCGGCACGGTCAAGTCCTCGATCGGCCTCGGCATGCTGCTGTGGTCCGGCATCGGCGACACGGTGCGCGTGTCGCTTTCCGCCGAGCCGGCGGAAGAGGTCAAGGTCGGCTTCGAGATGCTGAAGTCGCTGAACCTGCGCCATCGCGGCGTGAACCTGATTTCCTGCCCGTCCTGCGCACGGCAGAACTTCGACGTGATCCGCACGGTGGAGGCGCTGGAGAAGCGCATCGCCCACATAACCACGCCGATGACGGTCAGCATCATCGGCTGCGTGGTGAACGGCCCGGGCGAGGCGCGCGAGACCGATATCGGCTTCACCGGCGGCGGCAACAACACGCACATGGTCTACATCGCCGGCCAGCAGCACCATCGGCTCAAGGATCAGGACATCGTCGACCATATGGCGGAACTGATCGAGAAGAAGGCCGCCGAGATCGAGGCCGAGAAGGCCAAGCAGGCGGCGAGCGCGGCGTAGCGGCGCATCCGCGTCGCGCCAAGGGGTCAAGGTTTTTTCCGGGAAGGGTGTTCGGTGTCTCAGCTTCAGCCGGTTCGCGGCACGCACGATCTGTTGCCTGACGAGATGCGCCGCTACCGGTTCGTGGTCGAGTCCGCGCGCGCCGCGGCGGAATGCTACGGCTATCACGAGATGGCGACGCCGATCTTCGAGTTCTCCGAGGTGTTCAAGCGCACCTTGGGCGACACCTCCGACATCGTCACCAAGGAGATGTACACCTTCACCGATCGCGGCGGCGAGACGGTGACCCTGCGGCCCGAGGGCACCGCCGGCGTCGCGCGCGCGTTCATGTCCGGCGGGCTGGCGCAGCACCTGCCGCTCAAGTATTTCTACAGCGGCCCGATGTTCCGCTACGAGCGGCCGCAGAAGGGCCGCCTGCGCCAGTTCCACCAGACCGGCATCGAGCTGCTGGGTGTCGCCGATCCGCTGGGCGACGTCGAGATCATCGCCACCGGCGTCGAGTTCCTGCGCCGCATCGGCGCCTGGAATCGCTGCTATCTCGAGATCAACTCGCTGGGCGACGCGGAAAGCCGCAAGGCCTATCGCGAGGTGCTGCTGGCCTATCTCAGCAGCCACAAGGACAAGCTCAGCAAGGACAGCCTCGACCGGCTGGAGCGCAATCCGATGCGCATCCTCGATTCCAAGGACGAAGGCGACCGCAAGATCGTCGCCGACGCACCGGTCTATTCGGATCACCTGAACGAGGCGAGCCGCGACTTCTTCCAGCGCGTGCTCGCCGGCCTCGATGCGCTCGGCATCGCCTACCAGATCAATCCGCGCCTGGTGCGCGGCCTCGACTACTACTGCCATACCTGCTTCGAGATCATCTCCGGCGACCTCGGCGCGCAGGGAACCGTGATGGGCGGCGGCCGCTATGACGGCCTGGTCGGCATCATGGGCGGTCCGGAGACGCCGGGCGTCGGCTGGGCCAGCGGCGTCGAGCGTTGCATGATGCTGCTGCAGCAGGAGCCGCCGGCGCGCCGGCCGATCGCGCTCATCCCGGTCGGCGGCGCGGCGGAGCGGGAATGCCTGGTTCTCGCCGACAAGCTGCGCCGCCTCGGCCTCTATGCCGAACTCGGCTATTCCGGCAATGTCGGCAAGCGCATGAAGCGCGCCAACAAGCTCAATGCGCGTGTCGCCGTCATCCTGGGCGATGACGAGCTCGCCAAGCAGGTCGCGACGGTGCGCGACCTCGATTCCGGCGAGCAGCGCGAGATTGCCATGGACGCGCTGGCCCAGCAGCTCGAAGCCTACTAGCAAGGCCGCCGGGATGGGCGGCGCCACTTTCCTGATCGTCGGGGTCAACCACCACACCGGCCCGCAATTGCTGCGCGAGCGGCTGCAGGGGGATGCGGGCGACGTGCTGCGCCTGCTCGGGCACTGCCGCGAGGCGGGGGTCACCCAGGCGATGGGCGTTGCCACCTGCGACCGCTGCGAGATCTGGTGCGTGACCGAGGATGCCGTGGCCGCCCAGGCGAAGCTGCCGCCGCTGCTGGCCGAAGCCGCTGGAATGGACGTCGTGGAAATTCTGCCGCGCCTGCACCAGCTCACCGACGCGGCTGCCCTGCGCTACGCCTTTGCCGTCGCCGCCTCGCTGGAAAGCCAGATCGTCGGCGAGCCGCAGGTGCTGGGCCAGGTGAAGGAGTTCCACCAGCTGGCGCAGCGCGCGGGCATGAGCGGCGCGGAACTCGACCGCATCCTGGAGGCGGTCTACCAGACGGCCAAGCGCGTGCGCCACGAAACCGGCATCGCCGGGCAGTCGGTGTCGATGGCAGCCTGCGCCACCGCCGTGCTGAAGCAGATGCATGGCGATCTCGGCGGGTTGTCGGCGCTGCTGATCGGCGACGGCGACATGGCGGAGCTGATCTTCGAGCAGGTCGCCGCCGCCGGGGTGAAGCGCTGGACCATGGTGCATCCGCAGGAGCGCCGCGCCAGGGCCTGGGCCGAGCGCCACCAGGCGCATTGGCGGCCCTTCGCCGAACTCGCAGGGGCCCTGGAGGGCGCCGACTTCGCCGCCAGCGCGCTCGACATCGGCAAGCAATGCGTGAGCGCCGAAATGGTGCGTGCCGCCCTGCGCCGCCGCCGGCAGCGTCCCATGCTGCTGGTCGACGCCGGGGTGCCGGGCGACATGGACGCGGGCATTGGCAAGCTGGACAGCGCCTTTCTCTACACGCTCGACGATTTGGAGCGCCTGGCGATGGCCGGGCGCCAGCACCGTGCGGCGGCGGCCGAGGAGGCCTGGCGCATCGTCGACCGGGCGGTGGAAGGCTTCCGGCGCCAGCAGACGGAGCAGCAGGCGGCAGCGATCATCACCGACCTGCGGGCGGAGTTCGAGAAGCAGCGCGCCGAAATCCTGAGCCAGCCCGGTCTCGACGCGGCGGAAGCCACCCGGCGCCTGGTCAACCGCCTGCTGCACCGGCCGACCGTCGAAGTGAAGGCGGCGCAACCCGACCAGGTATTGGAGGCGGCCCTGCGGCGCCTGTTCGGGCTGGCCTCGATGAACGACAAGAACGGCAAGGAAAACTGACGTGAGCTTGGAAGGTAAGCTCGAGCGCGTGGTGAAGCGGCATGACGAGCTGGCGGCCCTGTTGGCCAGCCCGGATCAGAAAGATGCCCAGTCCTTCGCCCGCAACTCGAAGGAATATTCGGATCTGACGCCGCTGGTCGAGGCGATCGGCGAGTGGAAGACCGCGAAGCGGGAGCTCGGCGACCTGGAGGCCATGCTCGGCGACAGCGCGACCGACCCGGACATGCGCGCCCTGGCGGAAGATGAGCTGCCGGCGCTGAAGACGCGGGTGCCGGAGCTCGAACACAGGATCAAGCTGCTGTTGCTGCCGAAGGACGAAGCGGACGAGCGCAACGCCATCCTGGAAGTGCGCGCCGGCACTGGCGGCGAGGAGGCGGCGCTGTTCGCCGCGGCGCTGTTCCGCATGTACACGCGCTACGCCGCCCTGCATGGCTGGAAGTTCGAGGTGATGGACATCAACGAGACTGGCCTTGGCGGCTACAAGGAGGCCACGGCGACGATCACCGGTCGCAACGTCTTCGCGCGGCTGAAGTTCGAATCCGGAGTGCATCGCGTGCAGCGCGTGCCGGAGACCGAGGCCTCGGGCCGCATCCATACGTCGGCGGCCACCGTGGCGGTGATGCCGGAGGCCGAGGAGGTCGACATCCAGATCAACGAGAAGGATCTGCGCATCGACGTGTTCCGCTCCAGCGGCCCTGGCGGCCAGTCGGTCAACACCACCGACAGCGCGGTGCGCATCACCCACATCCCGACCGGCGTCGTGGTGCAGCAGCAGGACGAGAAGTCGCAGCACAAGAACAAGGCCAAGGCGCTGAAGATCCTGCGCGCGCGCCTCTATGACGCCGAGCGATCCAAGCGTGACGCCGAGCGCGCCGCCAGCCGCAAGAGCCAGGTCGGCTCGGGCGACCGGTCGGAGCGCATCCGGACCTACAACTTCCCGCAAGGCCGCTGCACCGATCACCGCATCAACCTCACCATCTACCAGCTCGACAAGGTGATGGAGGGCACGGCGCTGGACGAGGTGATCGATCCCCTGATCGCCCACGACCAGGCAGAGCGCCTGGCGGAGGTGGAGTGAGCCGCATCGGAGTACTGCTGCAGGCGGCCGGCCGGCAACTCGCCGATGCCGGCATCGAAGGGGCGGCGCGCGAGGCGCGCCTGCTGCTGCAGGCCGCGTCCGACCTCTCGATCGCGGCGCAAGTTGCGGATCCGGAGTTGCAGGTCGACGCGGCGGCGGCGCAGCGCTTCCAGGCGCTGGTTTCCCGGCGCGCGGCGCGCCAGCCGATGGCGCAGATTCTCGGCCGCCGCGAGTTCTGGTCGCTCAGTTTCCGGGTCACCGCCGACACGCTCGACCCGCGGCCGGATTCCGAGACGCTGGTGCAGGCCGTGTTGTCGCGTCTGGCCGACCGCAGGGCGGCGCTGCGCGTGCTGGATTTCGGCACCGGCACCGGTTGCCTGCTGCTCGCGGTGCTGCACGAGCTGCCCAATTCCACCGGCCTCGGGGTCGACATCTCACCAGCCGCCCTCGCGGTGGCGGCGGAGAATGCCCGTGCGCTGGGCCTCGACCGGCGCGCGGCATTTCAGGCCGGCGATTGGGACGCCGGCTTGGCGCCGGGATTCGATCTCATCCTGGCGAACCCTCCCTACATTCCGGGCGGCGAGATCGCAGCGCTGCAGCCGGAGGTCGCGCAGTTCGAGCCGCGTCTGGCGCTCGATGGCGGTCCCGACGGCCTCAACGCCTATCGCCGGCTGCTGCCCGCAGCGGCGCGGCTCCTGGTCCCCAGGGGGCTGGCTGCCTTCGAGGTCGGCCTGCATCAGGCCGATTCGGTGGCGCGGCTGGGCGTGGCCGCCGGGCTGCATCATATCGCGACGGAGTGCGACCTGGGCTCCGTGCCGCGTGTCGTCCTGTTCCAGAAAGTCTAGGCTGATCAAAGGATTGTCAGGGCGTCCGGGGAGTGCCGCAAAGCGCTTAAAAAAGCTGTTGGAATGGCGGTCCGAACCCATTAGGGTCAGCCACGGCAGTCGGGGCTGACCATGGGCCGCGCCCGGGGGAAAGCCGGCCATCGCAATGCGAAGCCAGCCCCATAACAGCGCCTCCGCACATAGACTGCGTCTCGTGCCGACAAAAACGGCTGTTGACCTTCAGCGATTTGCTGGATGCGCCGAGACGATGGACATGCGGCTTGGCCTGCCACCTCGATCACAGTCGATGACGAAGTGACGTTCACAGATGAAGCAGAATAACCAGAATCGACGCGCGCGTGGGCGTGGCCCCCGCAAACCTCACGGCATGGGCGGCGGTGGCGGCCAGCACAAGGGGCAGAGCTACGACGGCGGGGGGCATGAGACGCGGGTTCGCGGCAATGCCTACCAGGTCCTCGAGAAATACCTTCAGCTGGCCCGCGACGCCGGCTCGGCCGGCGACCGGGTGGCGGCGGAAAACTTCCTGCAGCACGCCGATCACTATTATCGCGTCCTCAGCGCGATGAACGACGGCCAGCGGCCGCGCGTCGGCGGCCGCGAATTGTCGGTCGCCGACGTCAATGTGCAGAATGTCAGCCAGGGGCTGTCCGCGGCGATGTATTCCAGCGGCTCCGGCGGCCAAGGCCTGCCGGGCATGGCCGACACCGGCGGCCAGGACGATGACGAAGCCGGGCCCGGTCAGGGCAATCAGGCCCTGGGAAACCAGGGCGGCAATCAGGGCCAGCAGGGCAACCAGGCACACGGCAACCAGGCACAGGGCAACCAGGCACCGGGAGGCCAGGGCGGCAACCAGGGCCAGGAGCGGCAGGACCGCGGACCGCGACAGGATCGCGGCCAGGACCGTCAGCACCAGCGCCACAACCAGGGCCAGGGCTACAACCAGGGTGCCGGCCGCCAGCAGGGTCAGCACCCGAACCAGCAGGGCGGCGGGCAGGGTGCCGGCCAGGGTCAGCCCGTGGCGGGGAATGTCGCGGCCAACGGACATGAAGGCGGCTACGCGAACTATGCCGGTGCGACCGAACAGCCTTCGGTTGCCTATGCAGCCACGCCGGAACCGGCGACCGTCCCGAAACCGGTCGACGAACAGCCGGATTATCCGGAGGAACTGCTGCCCGTGGTGGCGCCTGCCGTCGTGGCGGAAGGCGAAGCTGCCGCGGAAGGTCAGGCCCGGCCGTCCCGCGGCCCGCGCGGTCGTCTGCGCGGACCGGCGCGCCGGGGCCCGAAGCCGGCCGAAGGTGCCGCCGGCGGCCAGGAACCCACCGAGTAGTCCATGCGGACGGGGCCCCGTCGGGGCCAGCTCGTACGAGAGGTGAGGCGGGCGGACGCAGGTCTGGCCCGCCTCTTGTTTGTCCATTAACCTTTCCCATATGGGAATTGGGGAGAGCGAAATCCCTGAATGATCCCATGCATCCAAGACCGCGTGCTGACCTGATCGGGCGCGGTTGAGCGAGGGCGGAAATGGACCTGGAAAAATTCACCGAGAGATCGCGCGGATTCCTGCAGGCTGCGCAGACCCTGGCGCTGCGATCGGGCCACCAGCGGCTCACCGCCGAACATCTTCTGAAAGTTCTGCTCGACGACAAGGAAGGCATGGCAGCCGGCCTGTTGAAGGCGGCGGGCGCTGATCCGGCGCGCGCCTTGTCGGCAACCGAGCGGGAACTGGACAAACAGCCCAAGGTCGAAGGCTCCGGCTCGGGCCAAGTCTACATGGCGCCCGAACTGGCGCGCATCCTCGGCCAGGCGGAAGAGCTGGCGGCCAAGGCGGGCGATGGCTTCGTCACCGCGGAACGGTTGCTCCTGGCACTGGCTCTGGCGAGCGAAGGCGGCACCGGCCGCATCCTGAAAGATGCCGGCGCTTCGGCGCAGGGCCTCAATGCCGCGATCAACGAACTGCGCAAGGGCCGCACGGCGCAGAGCGCCAGTGCCGAAGACAGCTATGACGCGCTGAAGAAATACGCCCGCGACCTGACCGCGCAGGCGCGCGCCGGCAAGCTCGACCCCGTCATCGGCCGCGACGAGGAGATCCGCCGCACCATCCAGGTGCTGGCGCGCCGCACCAAGAACAATCCCGTGCTCATCGGCGAACCCGGCGTCGGCAAGACCGCCATCGTCGAAGGCCTCGCGCTGCGCATCGCCAATGGCGACGTGCCGGAGGGGCTGAAACACAAGGCCCTGATGTCGCTCGACCTCGGTGCGCTCATCGCCGGCGCGAAATACCGCGGCGAATTCGAGGAGCGCCTGAAATCGGTGCTGCAGGAAATCTCGGCCGCCGCCGGCGACATCATCCTGTTCATCGACGAACTGCACACGCTGGTCGGCGCCGGCAAGGCGGAAGGCGCCATGGATGCCTCCAACATGCTGAAGCCGGCACTGGCGCGCGGCGAGCTGCATTGCGTCGGCGCCACCACGCTGGATGAATACCGCAAGCACATCGAGAAGGACGCCGCCCTGGCGCGCCGGTTCCAGCCGGTCTTCGTCAGCGAGCCGAATGTCGCGGACACCATCTCGATCCTGCGCGGCCTGAAAGAGAAATACGAACTGCACCACGGTGTGCGGATCACCGACGGCGCCATCGTCGCCGCGGCGACGCTCTCCAACCGCTACATCACCGACCGTTTCCTGCCCGACAAGGCGATCGACCTGGTCGACGAAGCCGCAAGCCGGCTGCGCATGGAGGTGGATTCCAAGCCCGAGGAGATTGACGAGATCGATCGCCGGCTGATGCAGCTGAAGATCGAGCGCGAGGCGCTGAAGAAGGAAAGCGACGAGGCGTCCAAGGACCGGCTGAAGCAGCTGGTCGAGGAGATCGAGGATCTCGAGGACCAGTCGCGCGGCCTGACCAACCAGTGGCAGTCCGAAAAACGCACGCTGCAGGACGCGCAGAAGCTGAAGGAGCAGATCGAAGCGGCACGCACCGAGGTCGAGCAGGCGCAACGGCGCGGCGACTTCGCCCGCGCCGGCGAGCTCACCTATTCCACCATCCCGGGGCTGGAAAAGAAGCTCAAGGATGCCGAAGAGACGCAGCAGCACCGCATGCTGAACGAGGTGGTGAGCGACGAGGACATCGCCGCCGTCGTCTCGCGCTGGACCGGCATCCCGGTCGACAAGATGCTGGAGGGCGAGCGCGACAAGCTGCTGCGCATGGAGAAGGTTCTGGGCGAGCGCGTGATCGGCCAGGAAGAGGCCGTCGTCGCCGTCTCCAACGCTGTGCGCCGCGCGCGTGCCGGGCTGCAGGACCCGAACCGGCCGATCGGATCGTTCCTGATGCTGGGTCCCACTGGCGTCGGCAAGACCGAATTGTCCAAGGCGCTGGCCACGTTCCTGTTCGACGACGAGCAGGCGCTGCTGCGTGTCGACATGTCGGAGTTCATGGAAAAGCACGCGGTGGCGCGGCTGATCGGCGCGCCTCCGGGCTATGTCGGCTACGAGGAGGGCGGCGTGTTGACCGAAGCCGTCCGCCGCCGGCCCTACCAGGTGATCCTGTTCGACGAGGTGGAGAAGGCGCATCCTGACGTCTTCAACATCCTGCTCCAGGTGCTGGATGACGGCCGCCTCACCGATGGCCAGGGCCGCACCGTCGATTTCAAGAACACGCTCATCATCCTGACCTCGAACCTGGGCAGCGATGTCCTGGCGGCGCAGAAGGACGGCGAGGATGTCGATCTGGTCCGCGACCGGGTGATGGACGTGGTGCGCCACGCCTTCCGGCCGGAATTCCTCAACCGCCTGGACGAGATCGTGCTGTTCCACCGCCTGTCGCGGCAGCACATGACGGGCATCGTCGCCATCCAGCTGAAGCGGCTGCAGGCCCTGCTGGCCGACCGCAAGCTGGAATTGCAGCTGGATGACCGCGCCAAGGCGTGGCTGGCCGATACCGGGTATGACCCGGTCTATGGCGCACGGCCGCTGAAGCGGGTGATCCAGCGGGAGCTGCAGAACCCGTTGGCCGGGCTGCTCCTCGAAGGCGCCTTCAAATCCGGCGACGTCATCCAGGTCTCTGCCGACAAGGATGGGCTCACGATCAACGGTCGCAAGCTCTCGGCGGCCGCCTAGGCCATTATTCTTATAGCGTCGCCTGCGGTTGCCTTGCCGCGCATACCCCTGTACTTGCCGAGGGCTATTCCTTAAGCCCTGTTGACGGTTCTTTTACCCCGCGTTGCGTAACTAGGGCCTTAGCTGCCTTGCAACTCGGGGAATGAAATGCCGAATATCAAGCTGGCCCTGTGTGGGCCGCTCGCGCTCGCCGCTCTGACGGTCCTCAGCCCGCTTTCGACCGCCACGGCGCAGCAGGTCGCCACCGCCGAACCCCCGGCCATCCCGACCAGCATCATCACGCCCGATTTCGTCGACGGTCTGCGCAAGAACCTGGTGCAACCGGTGACGATCCTGTCCGTGAACGCTTCGAATGTCCGCCATGAGGGCGTACAGCAGGCCGAGATCGACACGCTCGACAACACCTGGAAGACGGAAGCCAAATCCGACGATCAGCCGCTGATCGCCGAGATCCTGAGTTCGCCGCTTTCCAGCTACCTGCTGTATGTGCAGGCGAAGTCGGCCGGACTGTTCACCGAGATCTTCGTCATGGACAAGTTCGGTCTCAACGTCGGGCAGAGCTCGGTCACCTCGGACTACTGGCAAGGCGACGAAGGCAAGTTCCAGAAGACCTATGACATCGGTCCGGACGCCGTCTTCATCGACGAGCCGGAGTTCAACGACGAGACCAAGACCTGGCGCACCCAGGTCAATTTCACCATCGTCGATCCGGAGAGCAAGACCGCGATCGGCGCGGCCACGGCCGAGATCAATCTCACGGAATTGCAACGCCGGCTCGCTCTCGGCCTGGCAGCGGCGCAGTAGGGGTGCGACACATGAAACTCGCAAATCTTTCGGTGGCGAAGAAGCTGATCCTCGCCTTCGCGATCCTCGGCCTGGTCATCGTGGTTTCCGGCGTGATCGCCATCTCCCAGACCACGCGGATCCAGCGGGCGGCGGTTATCAACGATCAGACTGCGCTGCAGGTGAAGTCGGTCAACGCGGTACTCGCCGAGGCGGCGAAGATGCAGGCGGCCATTCGCGGTCTGCTGATCACCGGCTCATCCTCCTACGGCAAGGACTTCGAGTCGCTCGGCGCTCAAATGGACGCCGCGATCAAGACGGCGCTGGACGAGGCGGCAGGCAACGAGGCGCTGATCGCCGACATCAAGGAGATCGGCGCCGTGATCGACGCCTGGCGCAGCGGCCCGGCCGCGCGCCAGCTCGCGCTCATGCGCCATCCCGACACGGTCAATGAATCGCGCGCCATCGAGGTGACCGGCGCTGGCGAGGCCATGACCCACAAGCTCGAGGAAGCCGCCACCAAGGCGATCGCCCTGCTCGATGCGAATACCGGCGAGGTCGGCGCCGAGCAGACCAGCGCCCTGGAGACCACCTTCCTCGTCGTGGTGCTCAGTGCCGCCGTCACCATGGCGGCGTCGATCGGATTCTTCTTCTGGCTGTCGAGCTCCATCGGCGCGCCGATCCGCTCCATCACCGGCACGATGAACCAGCTGGCGAGCGGCGACACCTCGGTCGCGATCCCCTTCGCCGAGCGCAGCGACGAGGTGGGCAACATGGCCCGCGCCGTCGCCGTCTTCGCCGAGAACATGCGGCGCAACGCCGTGCTGCAGGCCGAAGCGGCCAAGGAGCAGGCGGCACGCGAGCACCGCGCCGCCGAGGTCGCCCGCATCGCCCGCGGCTTCGACCAGGAGATCGAGACGATCCTCGTTGGCCTGGTGGAGTCCGCGAAGACGCTGGACGGCACGGCCCAGTCGCTCGGCCGCTCGTCGAGCGATTCGCTGGACCAGGCGGAGAAGGTCGCCGCGGCCGCGTCGGAGGCGAGCGCCAACGTCTCGACCGTCGCCGCCGCCACGGAGGAGCTCTCCAGCTCGATCATGGAGATCAGCCGCCAGGTCTCGAGCCAGGCCAGCATCGCCGCGCAGTCCTCGAATGCGATCGACGAGACGACGAACCGCGTCGAGGCGCTGATCCAACCAGACCAACCTGCTGGCGCTCAACGCCACGATCGAGGCGGCGCGTGCGGGCGAGGCCGGCAAGGGCTTCGCCGTGGTGGCGAACGAGGTGAAGAGCCTCGCCAACCAGACCGCGCGCGCGACCGAGGACATCGCGGTGCAGATCTCGACCATCCAGAACTCCACGCACTCGACGGCCGAGGCGATCCGCTCGGTCGGGGACCAGGTGCGCCAGATGACGGAGATTTCCGGTGGGGTCGCGGCGGCGGTCGAGGAGCAGAACGCCGCCACGCGCGAAATCGCCCGCAACGTGCAGGAGGCCTCTGCCGGCAACGCCGAAGTCTCCCAGAAGGTGGAACTGGTGGCGCATGCCGCCCGCGACACCAAGAGCTCGGCCGGCACGGTGCTCGACGCCGCCCGCCAGCTGAACCAGCAGACCGACAGGATTCGCGAGGTGATCGAGCGCTTCGTGCACGACATCCGCGCCGCATAGTCGGTCCGCGTCAACCTCGGAGTGCGAGAAGGCCGGGCCGATGCCCGGCCTTCAGCTTTTCGGGCCGGCGCCGGGTTGCAGGGCTTTGGACATCTCGATCATCGCGAAGCCGTGCGCCTCGTGCGGGTAGCCGCCATCCTCGCGCCAGCCTTGCCCGGCGTAGAATTGGCGCGCGGTAAGGTTCTCGGCCACGACGCGCAGGCGCGCGCGGGGATGCCCGCGGCCGGCGATCTCGCTCTCGGCGATTTGCAGCAACCGCGCGCCGATGCCCTGCCGGCGATATGGCTGCGCGATCCAGAGGTCGTCCAGCCACGCGTGCCCGGTGAGCAGGACGCCGACAATCTCGGAGCCGGCTCCCACGATCCAGGCAGCCGGCCAGTTCTCGCCCGCGTCGAAGCGATAGCCCGGGAGCAGATGGCCGTAGCATTCCAGGACCACGGCGGAGACCAGCCGCTCGATCCGTGCCAGGTCCCCGGCGCCGGCGAACCTCCTGATCTCGATGGCTGTAGCCATGCGGGGCCTCTGTTGCGCCAATGCGGAGCCGAGATTGCGTGCGACGCCGCGCCGGGGCAAGGGCCATGATGCGGACGTGAAAAAAGGGCCGGGTTCCCCCGGCCCTTTTCGCATTCGGATCCTGGATGCCTAGTTCTGGCAGCCGGTGTCGATGCCGCAGCTGCGGTCGACGCTGCCCGGCGTCTCGGCGATCAGCTGCTGGTCGGCCTGGCGCTTGCGCTCGGCGTCGATCTTGGCCATCTGGGCCTCGAACGCCTTCAGCTGCTTGCCGGTGAGCTTGTCGCCGCTCGCCATCTTGACCTTGGCCGGGTTGACCTGCGCGCCGTCGACGAGGATCTCGTAGTGCAGGTGCGGGCCGGTGGCGCGGCCGGTGGCGCCGACATAGCCGATGACATCGCCCTGCTTGACCCGGTCGCCCTTCTTCAGGCCCTTGGCGAACTTGTTCATATGCGCATAGGCGGTCTGGTACTCGCCGTTGTGGCGGATGCGCACGTAGTTGCCGTAGCTGCTGTTCTTGGTGATCTCGACGATGGTGCCGGAACCGGCGGCATAGATCGGGGTGCCGGTCGGCGCGCCGAAATCGACGCCCTTGTGCATCTTCGAGTAGCCGAGCAGCGGATGCATGCGCATGCCGAAGCCGGAGGTGATGCGGGCGCCATCGACCGGCGTGCGCAGCAGCGACTTGCGGATCGCTTCGCCGTTGGGCGTGAAGTATTCGCCTTCGCCGTCACGCTCGAAATAGTAGACCGGGATGGTCTTGCCCGAAAGGGTCAGCGAGGCGAACAGGATCTGGCCGGACTTCACGAAATCGCCTGCCGCGGTCTCCTTGCGCTCATAGAAGACCTCGAAGGAATCGCCGTCCTGGATGTCGCGCTGGAAGTCGACGTCGAAGGAGAAGGTCTTGATCAGGTCGGCGATCACCGGCATCGGCACGCCGGCTTCCTGCGCCGCGCCGAAGAGCGAGCTGTCGATGACGCCGGCGACGCGGCGGTTGGCATCGACCAGTTCCTTGCCCACCGAGGCGGCGACGAAATCGCCGCTGTCGCTGCGCTTGAGCGTGACATCGGTTACCACGTCGGGCTCGAAGCTGAGGCCGATCAGCTGCGGATCGGTGCTCGAATCGCGCATGCCGGAGGCGGTGGAGATGTTGAGCGTGATCTCCTGCCCGGCACGGAGGTCGCGCGGCGAGAACACGTCGGAGAGGGCGCCGACCGCGTCCTTCGCCTCGTCCTCGCTGACGCCGGCATCGACCAGCACGCCGTAGAGCGTGTCGCCGGGGCGCACTTCGATGATCTTCTGGATATCCTGGTCGGCCACGTCGTCGGTCGCGGTTTCGCTTGCGCCCCAGGCAAAACCGAAGTCCGCGCCGTTCGCGCGCTCATCGGTGTCGAGTGCGGCGATCTCGACCGGAGCGGCCTCGGTCGTGGTCTCGGCCGGGGCAAGGTTGACGTAGGGCGGGACCGTGATGTTGGGTGCGGTGAACTCGGCAACCTGGAAGATGCGTGCCGTGAACGGCGCAACGCTTGCGCTCTTCGCGATCGCCGGGGTGTGCTGCCGCGCGACCCTGGTCTGCGCGATGACCGGCGTCGATGCCGCTTGCTCGGCGGGTTGCGATGCCGCGGCGGCAACCTGCGGCGTGCTGCCTTCGTCGGCGCGCGCCGCATGCAGCTGCGGCTGCACGATCGGAGTCAGTGTGGGCTTGCTCGGCACCGCCGCGGGGTGCTGATCGGCGACCAGGACCGTGGCTGCGCTGTCGCGCGGCGTAAGATCAGACAGGACGCGCTGCGTCCAGATCGGAGAATCGAGTGCCGCGATCTGCACGAATTGCTCGGCCAGCGCGGCGCCGTCGAACGGATTGGCCGCGGCGGCGTTGACGGCCGCCGGGCGGTGCGACCAGGCCGCGCCCACGCCGCCCAAAACCACAAAACCTGCGGTTGTGTACATCAGGTAACGCTTAAGCGTGCCCCAGACCTGGCTACGCGCAAATATCAACGGAAAGTCCCCCTAAGCGTTACTGACTGCATGGTCTTGTCCCGGCTCCGGCGCTTTGGTTCCGGCCGTGCCGCAACAAAAGTGCCATGAGTCGATGACGGTAAGGTTAACAACATGCTTGGCACGCGAATCTGTGTCAACCAAGAAATCCCTGTTAGATCATGATTTTAGCGCCAAGAGATCGACCGAAGCGCGGATCAAATCTGTGATCCGGAAACCATGATGCGTTGCAATGGCGCCACAGCGTTGAGCAGAGTTGATTAACTACACCGCAGCCGCCATTTCTCGTGCCAGAATGAGGCTGATCGGGTTAAATTCCCGTAAATATATGATTTACAAAGTATTTCCCGAGATTTGCCAGAACCCTGCCGGGCGGTGTTCATGTCCGGCCGGCGTTGCGGTCATAGGACCGCAATATGGACGTTGACAGGGCTTTGGAGCCTCAGTATAAGCCCGCCTCCGTCGACGCGAGAGCCGGCTGGTAACGCCGGGTGGCTTTTTGCGCCGCTGCTATTTGACAAGTTCATTATATGAGAAGGGATTCGCGGTCGGCGGGGTCTGGGTTTTTGTCCGGGCTTTTGCGTATGACCGTTGGATCTTGGGTCTGGGTGTTGCTGGTGCCTGTTGTTTGGCGTGAGCTGGACGGTTTGGGCTGGTGATATCTGGACCTGGTGAATACGCGTTATGTGCAGAGGCGAACTTTGGTCAGTTGATCGCGGAGAGTTCTTCGGGACTTGAAGCAGATTAACCTGAGA
>JBGAGP010000038.1:16512-32254 GCA_044226685.1 Dongiaceae bacterium | reverse complement strand
CATGCGGCCGCATCAACAGGAATGACCAGCAGAATAAGCGCTAGCGCGATCTCCTGCAGGCCCGGCGGCGCCAACGAGGTGAAGGCGCCGAAATCGATCACCGCGCTCGATGCTGCGGAACACCTCTGAAGTGACCGAGACCAACGTAGCCACGCCGGCGCAGGCCGGTCAGGCTGCGCATGCCGCCGACCACCAGCATGGTCAGTGTGACGAAAGTGAGATCCAGATAGAAGGTGTTGGCGGTCATGGTGCCGAGGAAATGCGCGAACAGCACGCCGCCCATCGCGACCACCATGGCGCTGATCACGAAGGCGACGCAGCGCTCCCCGGCCACGTCGATACCGGTGGCGGCCGCCGCCACCTCGCTCTCGCGCGAGCAGCGCAGCAGCGAGGCCATGCCGCGTGCGGCCATAGAGCGCCGCCACCATCAGCGCGGCACTCGCCGCCGCCAGGCGGTCCACAGATTGGTGTAGGTGCGCGGCAATCCGACCAAAGCCTGGCGCCGCCGATCACCTGGGTCCAGTTCAGCGCCACTACATGGATGATGACCAGCAAGGCGAAGTCGCCATCGGCAAGGGCGATCCCTTCAGCCGCACGAAGGGCCAGGCGACCAGCAGCGCGATGAGGCCGGCGCAGAGAATGGCGATCGGCATGGCCGCCAGGACCAGGCAGCTGCAACGCTCCAGCCAAATCGGCAGGTTCAGCGCCACATGCTTCTTCATCGGCAATGGTGAGGATGGCCGAGATGTAGCCGCCGATCGCCATGAAGGCGATATGCCCGAAGAAGAAAAGACCCCGGAATTGCCGACGAAGACGTAGAGACCGATGACCACGACCAGTTTCACCAGCGCCTCGGTGATGGTGCGCTGCATAGCGAGCGCCGCCAGAGTGCCGATCAGCGCGATAGCCACCCAGGATGGCGATCAGCAGCGCCACGTCTGCAGCGGATTGCGTTCGACGGGGGTGACGCGCATGGCTAGACCCGCTCCCGGTCGGCGCGCCAGAACATGATGCCCTGCGGCCGCCAGAGCAGGAAGGCGATGAAAGCCAGGAACACAGAGCGCGTCGCGATAGGCCCTGAGCTCGACCGGCAGATAGGCCTGCAGGCTGACCGAGACGATGCCGACCAGGAAGCCGCCGAGCGCAGCACCAGCCAGCGAGCCCATGCCGCCGATCACCGAGGCGACGAAGGCGATCAGCACCATGTTCACTCCCATCTTGTAGGAGACGCTGCCGGTCTGCGCGACCAGGTAGAGCGAGACGAAGCTGGCCAGCACGCCGGAAATGGCGAAGGCGACGGCGATCACCAGATTGGCGCGCACCCCGAGCAGGCGCGCCATGGTGAAGTCCTCGGCCGCGGCGCGCATCTGCACGCCGATCGGGCTGTGGCGGAAGAACAGCGCCAGGGCCGTCCATCAGAATCAAAGTAGCGACGATGGCGACCACCTGCAGCAGCGGCACGCGCAGCCCCCGGCTCGATGCTCTCGCCCAGCTGGGCCAGGAAGTCGACGCCCATCGGCCGCGAGCCGAAGATGATAAGCACGATATGCTGCACCAGATAGGAGACGGCGAATGAGGCGATCAGCAGCGTCGCCGGATTGGCCTTGCGCAGCGGCGGAAGCGACCCGCTCCATTCCCAGCGCTACGATCGTCACCACGATGACCACGGCGACGCCCATCACCAGGTAGGGCTGCCCTGCCAGCGAATAGAGCACGAAGCCGCCCAGCATGATCAGTTCGCCATGGGCGAAGTTGATCAGGCGCATGATGCTGAAGATGAGGCCGATGCCGGCGCCGCCAGCGTAGACAGCGCCCAGGCTGACCGCGTCGATGAGGTTCTGGACGACGATCATCGCGGCGCAGGCCCCATCCCGAAATAGGCGGCGTCGAAGGCCGCCGTGCCGTGCAGGTCGCTGGACCGGCCGACCATCGCGATCACGCCGGAATTCATCACATAGATTGCGGTCGGCGGCATTGACGCCCGGTTCACGCTCTGCTCGACGATCAGCACGGTGATGCCCTGCTGTTTCAGCTCGATGATGGCGTCATAGACCTGGCGCACCACCAGCGGGCCAGACCCAGAGACGGTTCGTCGAGCAGCAGCAGTTTGGGGCGCGACATCAGCGCCCGGCCGATCGCCAGCATCTGCTGCTCGCCGCCCGAGAGCTGGCCGGCCTTGCCGCGATAGCGGTCGCGCAGCACCGAGAACATCGCCAGCACGCTCGATGTCGGTGGCGATCTCGGCCGATCGCTGCAGGTGGTGGCGCCGAGCGATGTTTTTCCGCCACGCTGAGACTGCCGAAGATGTGGCGGCCTTCCGGCACCAGCGAATGCGGGAGGCCACGAGCTTCTCCGGCGCCGTCCCGAGGATGGCGTTGCCGTCGAAGCGGACGCCGCCGCTCTTCGCCTTGACCACCCCGGCGACGGTGAGCAGCAGGGTCGATTTTCCAGCGCCGTTGGGGCCGATGACGGCGACGATTTCGCCCTGGCCGACGGCGATGTCCACCCCGCGGAGGGCGACGATGTTGCCGTAGCTTGACCTTGAGATCGTCGATCTTGAGCATGCGGATCAGATCTTCTCGTCGCCGAGATAGGCCTGCCGCACCCGCGGCGCTGGCGCGAATCTCGTCCGGCGTGCCGATCGCGATGGTGCGCCCGAGCTGCAGCACCTGGATGCGGTGGCAGAGGCGGAAGACCAGAGGCATGCGGTGCTCGATCAGCAGCACGCCGCACTGGTGCTGGTTCTTGATCTCGCTGGATCACGCTTTTCAGGTCCACCGGATCAGCATCGTTCAGCCCCGCCCCCGGCTCGTCCATCAGCAGGAATTGCGGCTTCATGGCGATGGCCCGGGCGATGCCGACCCGGCGTTCCTCGCCGAAGGGCAACGTGTTGACGCGGCGCTCCGCCTTGTCGGCAAGGCCGACCGCCGCCAGGATTTCCAGCGCCTCCGCCCGCGCCGCCTTGCGGGAGATGCCCTGGGCCATGGCGCCGGCCTCGACATTCTCCAGCGCGGTCAGGCCGGCGAAGGGCAGCACGTTCTGGAAGGTGCGGACCAGGCCGCGCCGGCTGCGCTCATGCGGCTTCCAGTCCTTCATGTCGGCGCCGGCGAGGCGGACCTCGCCTTGGTCGACCTCCTGGAAGCCGGTGAGCACGTTGACCAGGGTGGTCTTGCCCGCGCCGTTCGGCCCGATCAGCCCCAGCACCTCGCCGCGTGCCAGGGTCAGGCTGACGCGGTCGATGGCGCGCAGCCCCTGGAAGTTCACGACGACGTCGGAAACCGTAAGCTCCGACGTCGTCGCTTCGCTCGAGCGAGATGCTTGTTCCATGCGTATTGCGCGCGCAAAGGGGATGAGCCGGATTACTGCGGCATCTTCTCCGCGCGCACCACCTGCACGACGTTTCCGTGCTTGCCGTCCTTCACCTCCAGCAGCAGCAGGTCGCGCTGCATGTTGATGTGGTCGGTCTCGGTGAAGGTGGTCGGCCCGGCCAGCAGCGGCTCGTCCTTGAACTTCTGCAGCTCGTCGCGGACTTTGTCGGTGTCGAAGGTCCCGGCGCGCTCCACCGCGCGGGTCCAGGCCTGGATCACGCTGTAGCCGGTGATGGCGTGCGAAGTGACCGGGGCATGGTTCCACTTGGCGCCGAACTTCTTCATGAAGTCGGCCACTTCCGGCCGCGGGTCGTTGCCGAACACCGAGCCGTAGGTCACGAGGTAGAAGTCCGACAGGTTGGGCACGCCCTCCAGCCAGAAATCGCCGTCCCAGGATTCCGAGCCGAGCAGCGGCTGGTTGATGCCGGCCGCGCGCAGCTGGCGGGTGGCGCTGACGCCGCCCGGCAGGAAGGGCAGATGACGATGAAGTCGGGCTGCTTGGCCAGCGACTTGATGCGGGTGATCTGGCTGGCGATCTGCGGGTCCTCGCCGCCGAAGGTGTCCTCGCCGACCAGGCCGTCCTTGCCGGCGAGCTCGGCCCAGCGCCGCTTGAAGAAATCGGCCCAGGTGGCGTCGAAGGCGATGGTGGTGTCCATCAGCACATAGGCGTTGCGCCAGCCCTTCACGTTGTAGGCCCATTCGGCCATCGCCACGGCCTGGCCGGGGGCGCCGGTCGCCATGGTGAAGGCGTTGGGGCCGATGCCGCTCGGCCCGAACTTCGGGTCGCCGGCGCAGGTCGAGAAGGCGATGAGCCCGGCGCCATCGGCGACCGAGGCGGCGGCGCTGCCGTAATCGTAGTCGCAGGTGACGACCACCATCTGCGCGCCCTGGTCGATCACTTCCTGCGCCGCGGTGGCGCCATAGGCGATGTCGGACTTGGTGTCGGCATAGATGATCTTGATCGGCCGGCCGAGCACGCCGCCCTTGGCGTTGATCTCGTCGACCGCGACCTCCATGGCCTGGGCCGGGCCCTCGTCATAGGGGGCGACGACGCCGGATTGCGCGATGGCGGCGCCGATGATGACCGGATCTTCCGCCTGGGCCGGCGCGAAAGCCAGCGTCAGGCCGATCGCCGTGCCGGCCAGAAGGGTGGCGAGTGAAAGCGCGTGTTTCATCTTCCTGTCTCCCTGTTCGATTCTATGCTGAACGCTTTTTTGCGATCTGTTTGGTCTTGCGCGACGCGGGTTTGCGCGCCGGCTTCGCCGGCTTCCGCCGGGCCGCCTTTGCCGCATCGCCGGCGCGAAGCTTCGCCGTGCCGGCCTCGTCGAGCACGTAGTCGACGCCGTTCGCGGCCGGCTTCACCGCCACGCCGAAGACCTTGCGCGCCATGGCGACGCTGAGCCAGCGGCGGTTGACGTCGGCCAGCACGCGGACCGGCTCGCGCTTGCGCGGGTCGCCGTAGCCGCCGCCGGCGCAGGAGCGGTAGTGCACCGCCTCCTTCTCGCTCGCCGTGCAATGGTCGAAATCCGGCTGGCGCTCCAGCTTGCCGTTCCTGTGCCGTTTCCAGGTGCCGCAATTGGCGCCCGGCATGCCGCCCAGCACGCCCTTGGCCGCGAAGGTGCCGCCGTCGCCGAAGAAATAAACCGTCATGTCGCCGGTCAAAGACCGGTAGGAGCCCTTCACGGCCGGCGCGCCGTTCCAGCGGCCGAACCCCATGCTGTCGGTGGCGACGCTGCGCTCCTCGATCAGGATTGGATAGGTGGCCTCGTCGACCTCGATGGAATCGTTGACCATGATGCCGTTGCCGACGGCGCATTCATAGGTCAACCAGCCGTCGTGGCCATAGGTGCCGGGGCCGCCCGAGAGGCCCATCATCAGCTGGGTGACGTATTCGACCTGCTGCTTGCGCCGCTTGTCGACGCCGGAGACGACGCCGAGCGCTGCCGAGGCGTTGCCGCCGCCTTCCGCCATGCCGTAGGGCTCGCCCATCTGCGCGAAGCAGCAGGCGACGGCATTGGCCAGGCGCTCGTTCACGTTGGAGGTGGCGCAGGAGGTGCCGATCGGATGCTGCGGCCGGCCGACCACGCAATTGTCGCGCAGCAGCGGCACGATGCGGCTGGCGCTGCCGTGGTTGTGCGGCACCGAGCTGTCGATGTTGTAGTAGACGCCGGTGCGGCAGGAGGCGATGACGCAGGCCTCGGTCACGTTGAGGCCGCCCGGCACGCAATCGGGATTGTCGCGCACGTCGACGGTGATCAGCCCCTTCTTCGGGTCGATGGTGACCTTGGCGGTGATCGGCACGCCCTCGTCGGCAACCTTCGGCACCGGGTCGTGGCGCACGGTGTAGGTGTAGGTGCCGGCCGGCAGCTTGCCGATGGCGGCGATGGCGCGGCGCTCGCCATATTCCATCCAAGCCTCGATGAAGCGCTTGATGGTGTCCTTGCCGTATTGCTTCACCAGTTCCTTCAGGCGTCGCTCGCCGGTGCGGCAAGCGCCGACCTGGGCGCGGTAATCGCCGTACCAGATGTTGGAGACGCGGATCTTCTGGTGGCCCATGCGGATGAGGTCGGCCTTGTCCTCGCCGTCCTCCTGGATCCGCACGCAGGGAAAGTGCAGCCCCTCCTCGTAGATGCTCTTGGCATAGGGCAGATAGGTGGTCGGCTCCGGCGCCCCGATATCGGCGTGGTGCGAGCGCGCCAGCGTCCAGAACAGCGGCTCGCCGTCGCAGAACACCGGCACGCAGAGCGTGAGGTCGGCGTGATGGGTGCCGCCGTAGAAGGGCGAATTGTTGAGGAAGGCGTCGCCGTCCTTGATGTCGTCGAACAGGTCGGTGATCGGCTTGGTGGTCAGTTCCAGCGCGGTGACGTGGATCGGCAGCGCCTCTTCCACCGAGACCAGGCGATGGTCGTAGGTGAGGATGCCGCAGGACATGTCGCGCGCGTTCTTGATCACGCTCGAGCGGCTGGCCTTCATGACCGTGTTGGACATTTCCCGGATCACGGATTCGAACCGGTTGGAGAGCACCGCCAACAGGATCGGATCGAAATCCGCGAGCACGCCTTTCGCGCGCTTGCCCTCGGCCACGCCGCCATCACCCATGCCCACCTCCCCTTTTTCCTGCGGCTTTCCGCGACAGACGGAACGCCGGCCGGGCCGTCGAGGGCCCAGCATCCCGCAACAATAGCATCACATGCGCTGTGATCACAAGAGCGCTTGAGGGGTTTTCGCGCCCCGCGCCACTGCCATTGAGCCTCCGCCGGGCCGTCGCGGCGCGCAAGCCTTGCGGTTTGCACATGCCCGGATGACCAAATTCACAAACTGCCCCGTGGAAGTCGTCTGTATGCTGCGGCACAGGGGTTTCCTGCAGGGCTCTGGTGGGGCGGGTCCACAAGCAAATCGCAGGGCGCGCCCACCGCATCGCCGCGCAGGAACGGAGTTCAAGAGTGACGGATACGCTGGCCGAACCACAAATGCGACAGGCCGAGCGGACCGCGCTGGCCGTCCTGGTGTCGATCAGCTTCTGCCATATGCTGAACGACACGCTGCAATCGCTGCTGCCGTCGATTTACCCGATCCTGAAAGTGAACTACGCGCTCGATTTCGGCCAGGTCGGGCTGATCACCTTCACCTTCCAGATCACCGCCTCCCTGCTGCAGCCGATGGTCGGGCTCTACACCGACAAGAAGCCGCTGCCGTACGCGCTGGCGCTCGGCATGACCTCGACGTTTCTGGGGATTCTCCTGCTCTCCACCGCCGGGTCCTATCCCGTGCTGCTGCTGGCGGCGGCGATGGTGGGCATGGGGTCCTCGGTCTTCCACCCGGAATCCTCGCGTGTGGCCCGGCTGGCGTCCGGCGGCCGGCACGGCCTGGCGCAATCGCTGTTCCAGGTCGGCGGCAATGTCGGCTCGGCGATCGGGCCGTTGCTCGCCGCCTTCATCATCCTGCCCGGCGGGCAAGGCAGCCTCGCCTGGTTCTCGCTGCTGGCGCTCACCGCGATCATCGTGCTGAGCCGCGTCGGCGTGTGGTATCGCACCCATCGCACCATCCGCACCGGCAACGCGCGGCGGCCGGTCGTGCGCGCCGAGCTGTCGCGCCGGCGCATCGCCCTGGCGCTGCTGGTGCTGCTGGCGCTGATCTTCTCCAAGTTCTTCTACACCGCCAGCATCAGCTCCTATTTCACCTTCTACCTGATCGACCAGTTCGGCGTGTCGGTGCAGCGGGCGCAGATCTACCTCTTCGTCTATCTCGGCGCCTTCGCGCTCGGCACTCTCGCGGGCGGCCCGATCGGCGACGCCATCGGCCGCACCAAGGTGATCTGGTTCTCGATCCTGGGCGCCCTGCCCTTCACCCTGATCGTGCCCTATGCCAACGAATTCTGGACCGTGGTGCTGATGGTGCCGATCGGCCTCATCCTCTCCTCCGCCTTCTCGGCCATCCTGGTCTATGCGCAGGAGCTGCTGCCCGGCCGCGTCGGCACGGTGGCGGGCCTGTTCTTCGGCCTCGCCTTCGGCATGGGCGGCATCGGCGCTGCACTGCTGGGCCAGCTTGCCGACATCGCCGGCATCGCGACGGTCTACAAGGTCTGCGCCTTCCTGCCGGCGATCGGGTTGCTGACCGCGTTCCTGCCGCGGCTGGAGACGAGCAAGACGAAAGCCTAGGTCCGGGTTTCGGCCGTCAACTCATACTTGCGGTGCACGATCGTCTCTTGTCGCGGGCGAGACCACGTATCGGCGTCACCGATCCAGTGAAAACCCAGCTTGGTCAGAATTCGTCCCGATGCCGGATTGTCGAAGGCATGACCGGACCGCAATCGCACGAGTCCGAGTCTCTCGAGCGCGAAGTTCATGACCGCTGCGGCGGCTTCGCTCGCCAAGCCCCGGCCCCAAGCGGCCTCGTCCAGCCAATAACCCAGCGAACCGGACCCCGCCGAAACTCCATCGATGTCGGCGCAGCCGATGACCTGTCCATCTGACACAATCGCGAAGCGACAGGCCGCGCCAGACGACCATTCCGCTTCGTGCGGCGAGAGCCATCTCCGCAGATCGTCCATGACGGGCGGAAAAGACGCCAAGCTCAGCATCCGCGTCACATTCCAGTTCGATTGAATCTCGTGCAGCCGCGGCACATCGGCAACTGTCAGGCGCCGAAGCGTCAGGCGGCTGGTCCGGATCTCGTGCTGGAGCGGAATCCCCACCGCGGAGCTAGGCCCGCCATTTGATCGAGCAGCCCATGGCCGGGTTCTGCTCGCGCAAGGCCGGCTCGCCCGCGAACACGGCTTCGACCGCGGCGGCGAGATCGGCGCCGGTGACCTTCTTGCCGTTGCCCGGCGTGCTGTCGTCGAAGCGGCCGTGATAGGCAAGCCTGCGCGCGCCGTCGAACAGGAAGAATTCCGGCGTGCACACCGCGCCATAGGCCCTGGCGACGCTTTGCGCCGCGTCGACCAGGTAGGGGAAGGTGTAGCCGAGGGAATCGATGTCCTGCTGCATCTTCGCCGGCGAATCCTCCGGGTATTGCGCCCAGTTGTTGGCGTTGATCGCCACCATCGCAAGGCCATGCGGCTGATGCCGGTGGGCGAATTCCACCAACGCCTTCTTCAGGTGCTTCACATAGGGACAGTGGTTGCACATGAAGACGACCAGCAGCGCCCTGGCATCGGCGAAATCGGCCAGCGCGTGCATCCGGCCGGCCGGATCGGCCAGGCGGAAATCCGGCGCCGCGGCGCCGAGAGCCAGTTGCATGGATTGCGCGGTCGGCATCGCCTCACCTCTTCCGTTGCATCATCGGGGCCGGAACAGCGCCGCTACCACCACACCTTGCGCTTGCCGGTCTCCAGGTAGATCAGCACGTGGTCGACGGTCTTGCCATCGGCCGAGAGCGGCAGCAGGAGCGTCTCCTTCTCGATCTCGCGGCCGCTCTCCGTCGGCGTGTGGTCGAAGTCGTAGACCGCCTTGTGCTCCCTGACCACCAGCCGGTAGTTCTCCAGCACGTCGGCCAGCGTCGAACCGAAATACCCGGCGATGACCGACTTGCCCGTGGGGTCCGACCCGCGTGCGTCGATGGCGCGCTGCCCGACCTCGCGATAGATCAGCAGATCGGGATAGCGCTTCACCTCGACGATGACGATGCCAGCCCGCCAGGCCGCCACGTCAAACCAGTCGAGGTCGGTCCGCGCCGGGGCGAAGCGCGCGCCGCGCTTGGCGTTCCAGTACTCATAGATGCCGCGCGCGCCCTCGCCCAGGCGTTCGAGGCAATCCGGCAGGAACATGCGGGGATAATGGGTCTTGAACATCAGGCAAAATGCAGCGGAAAACGGCCCCTGGACAAATGACCGCCGCATTATGACCTGCCGGGCGGCATCCGAACACCGGCCAATTTGCCCCAGGGCCGCGACCCCCTTCCAGGTTCAGGCCACGCCGCTCGGCCTGAGGTCGGCCAGCGCGCCGCCGAGGCCGCTCCCCTCCTCCTGCAGGAACCCGCCGGATTGCCGCTGCCACAGCCGCCAATAGGTGCCGCGCCGCGCGAGCAATTCGTTGTGCGTGCCGGTTTCGACGATGCGGCCCTGGTCCAGCACCACCAGACGGTCGAGCTTGGCGATGGTGGAGAGGCGGTGCGCGATGGCGATGACGGTGCGGCCGCGCATCAGGCCCTCGAGCTGCTCCTGGATCGCCGCCTCAACCTCGGAATCGAGCGCCGCGGTCGCCTCGTCCAGCACCAGGATCGGCGCGTTCTTCAGGATCACCCGGGCGATGGCGATGCGCTGGCGCTGGCCGCCGGAGAGCTTCACGCCGCGCTCGCCGACATGCGCCTCGAAGCCGCGCCGGCCGTACCAGTCCTCCAGCGTCTCGATGAAGTCGAACGCGTGCGCGCGCCGCGCCGCCTCGATCACCTCGGCCTCACTCGCCTCCGGCCGGCCATAGCGGATGTTGTCGCGGATCGAGCGGTGCAGCAGCGAGGTATCCTGCGTCACCATGGCGATCCTGGCGCGCACGCTCTCCTGCGTCACCGCGGCGATGTCCTGGCCGTCGATCAGGATGCGCCCGGATTCGATGTCGTAGAAGCGCAGCAGGATGTTGAGCAGGGTCGACTTGCCGGCACCCGACGGACCGATCAGGCCGATGCGCTCGCCGGGAGCGATGGCAAGGTTGATGCCGTGCAGGACGCCGCGCGACGTGCCATAGCCGAAATGCACGTTCTCGAAGGTGACGGCGCCCTGGTCGACCCGCAGGGTGCCGGCGCCGGGCCGGTCGGGCATCTGCCGCGGCACGGCGATGGAGCGCATGCCTTCCTGCACCACGCCCACGTTCTCGAAGATCGCGGTGACGTTCTGCGCCACCCAGCCGGCGATGTTGGCGATCTGCCAGGTGAGCGGCAGCGCCATGGCGACGATGCCGACGCCGATGGCGCCCTTGGACCACAGCCACACCGCCATCGCGCCGGTGCCGACCACCATCGAGGCATTCATGGTGGCGAGGCAGAGGCCGAACAGCGTGATGACCCGCTGCTGCTTGCGGAACGAGGCGGTGTGCTCGTCCACCGTCTCGCGCACCACGGCGTCCTCGTCGCGCGGCCGGGCGAACAGCTTCACCGTCTGGATGTTGGTGTAGCTGTCGACCACCCGGCCGGTCAGCGCCGAGCGCACGTCGGACATCTCGCGCGAGCGGTCGCGCAGCCGCGGCACGAAATAGCGCAGCAGCAGGACGTAGGCGCAGAACCACAGCGACATCGGGATCGCCAGCCGCGGGTCGTTGCTGGCGGTGAGCGCCAGCGCGCTGCCGCCATAGACGGTGATGTACCAGACCGCGTTGGTGGCGGCGACGACGCTTTCGCGCAGGGCCGGGCCGGTCTGCATCACCCGGTTGGCGATGCGCCCGGCGAAATCGTTCTGGAAGAAGGTCCAGCTCTGGCGCACCACGTGCCAGTGGCTCTGCCAGCGGATCAGGTTGGTGAGGCCGGGCACGATCGCCTGGTTGGTGACCAGGTTCTGGAACAGCAGCGCGCAGGGCCGCCCGATCAGCAGCACCGCCGCCATGCCGATCAGCTGCCGGCCATGCTCCCGCAGCAGCGTGGCAGGGTCGCTGGCGGCGACCAGGCTCACCACCTTGCCGATGAAGACCGGGATGGTCGCGTCCAGCACGGCGACGATGGAGCCGGCCACGAACAGCAGCACGACCAGGCCCTTCGCCTGGCGCGCATAGTGCCAGTAGAAGCCGGGCAGGCCCGGCGGCGGCGAGGCCTCGGCCGGGACCAGGATGGTGGGCTCAAGCAGGGATTCGAAGAAGCGGACGATGCGCATGGCGGGACTCGCGGGACAAACGTCTACTTTGCCCGCCGCGACCGGCAATCCCAAGCGGCAAAGCTGCAATCCAGCCATCGTGAAATCGGAAGGCTGCCATCGACGGCGCACATGCCGCCAGCCGGTATCGGGATTCGAATGCGGCCGCAGCCGCTTAGAATCGCGCGTTCAACGGAGCGCGCCGCGGCTTCGCGGCGCCGGGTCGCTTCCGGCGACAAGCCTACTTGCGGCCATTGCAAAGCGGGAACAACTATAGCCACCAAGCCATTCAACAGCGTCGTATCCAACAGCGTCGCCTGCAACAGCGCGCACCCCACGGACCGCCCCGCATCTTGAACCCGACCCCATCCGACCCAGCCTTCGCGCTGCACACGACAGAACTGACCAAGCGCTTCGGCGACACCTTGGCGGTCGACCATGTCTCGATCGCCGCCAGGCCGGGCGAGATCCTGGGCCTGATCGGTCCCAACGGCGCCGGCAAGAGCACGCTGATCAAGATGCTCTGCACCCTGCTGCCGCCGACCTCCGGCCGGGCCACCATCGCCGGTTTCGACGTCGCCAGGCAGCCCGCGGAGGTGCGCCGGCGCATCGGCTACGTGCCGCAGTTGGTTTCCGCCGACGGTGCGCTCACCGGCTACGAGAACCTGCTGCTGTCGGCCCGGCTCTATGCCGTGCCGCGGGTCGAACGTGTGCCGCGCATCCGCCAGGCGCTGGAGGTGATGAACCTCTCCGCCCATGCCGACCAGCTGGTGCAGCGCTATTCCGGCGGCATGATCCGCCGCCTGGAGATCGCCCAGAGCCTGCTGCACCGGCCGCAGGTGCTGTTCCTCGACGAGCCCACGGTGGGCCTCGACCCGGTGGCGCGGGAATCGGTGTGGGAGCACGTGCTGAACCTCAAGAAGGTGCTGCGCACCACCATGCTGGTCACCACCCATTACATGCAGGAAGCAGATGAGCTGTGCGACCGCATCGCCCTCATCCATCGCGGGCGCATCGCCGAGATCGGCACGCCGGCGGAGCTGAAGGCCCGGATCGGCCCCGACGCGACGCTGGACGACGTGTTCAAGCACCTGGCCGGCGTGGAACTGGAATCGGAAGGTGACTACCGTGACGTCAAGCGAACTCGCGCCAGCGCGCGCAGCCACGGCTGAGCGCTCGGCGCTCACCGCGATCCTCGATTTCGGCGGCCAGGTCCGCGCCGTCGCGGCGGCGGAATTCCGCAAGCTGCGCCACGACCCGCTCGAGCTGCTCCTGCGCGCGGTGCAGCCGATGCTGTGGCTGCTGCTGTTCGGTCAGGTGATGGCGCGGATCCGCGGGCTCTCCGGCACCGGCCTCGACTACCTCGATTTCCTCTCCGCCGGCATCCTGGCGCAGAGCGTGTTGTTCACCGCGATCTTCTACGGCATCTCGGCGATCTGGGAGCGCGACCTCGGCATCCTGCATCGCTACCTGGTGAGCCCGGCCTACCGCCCCGCCCTGGTGCTGGGCAAGGCGCTGTCGGCGGCGGTCCGCGGCCTGTCGCAGGCGGTCATCATCTACAGCCTCGCGCTGCTGCTCGGCCTCGGCATCAACCTGATGCCGGCGCACATCCTCGGCGCGGTGTTGTTCGTGGCCCTGGGCGCGATGCTGTTCTCGACGCTGTCGCTCATCATGGCTTGCGTGGTGAGGACGCGGGAGCGCTTCATGGGCATCGGCCAGGTCCTGACCATGCCGATCTTCTTCGCCAGCAACGCCATCTATCCCATCGAGCTGATGCCGGACTGGCTGAAGGCCGTCGCTCGCTTCAATCCGTTGACCTACGAAGTCGACGCGCTGCGCGCCCTGATGCTGACCGGCGGCAACAGCACCTATGGCCTGGGCATCGACGCGGCCATCATGGCCGCGGTCTTCTTCGTCCTGATGCTCATCGCCGCCCGCCTCTATCCGCGCATGGTGACATAAGACGGGGCCGGCGGCCTACCACACCGCGCGCATCTCCGTGATCGCGGCCTGGCGCCGGGCGGCGCCGTCCGGGGAACATTCTAGCATCTCGGGTTCGGCCTGCGCCTCGCCGGCACCGGTCATCGCCGCAATCATCGCAGTCTGGATGTCGTCGAGGCCGCGCTGGCGCTTGACGGCGATGAACTCATCCAGCGGCATCTGCCAGGCGACGCCTTCGCACAGCCGGATGCCGGCCAGCACCTGGCCTAATTCCAGCGCCTGGTCCTGCGCCACCACGAAGGGATCGCCGGGAGGCGGCTTGCGCGCCGGCGGCGCGGCGCAAGCCGTGAGCAGCACCAGCGCAATGGAAGTCAGTCCAGTCCGGATCAGCCATCGCGGGGACATCCCGCCCGATCTCCTCTAGGTCGCGGCCGTCAGCGCATGGGCGGCGCGTATTGCAGCCCGCCGTCCTTCCAGAGTCTATTCGGGCCGCGCTCCATCTGCAAAGGGGACAGCGTGCCGAGATTGCGCTCGAAGACCTCGCCGTAATTGCCGACCTGCCTGATGACATTGTAGGCCCAGTCCGCGGGGAGTCCCAAGCCCGCCTCCGGCTGGGCGCCCGTCCCCAGCAAGGCGCGGATATCGGGATCGGTACTGGTCTTCATCCGTTCGATATTCGCGGACGTGACGCCGAGCTCTTCCGCTGTGAGCATGACGAAATGGGTCCAACGCACGATATCGGCCCAGTTGTTGTCGCCGTCCCGCACCATGAGGGCCAGCGGCTCCTTCGAGATGCGCTGCGAGAGAACGACATACGCGCTTGGATCCGGCATGATCGTGCGCACTGCGACCAGATAGGTGGAATCGGCGGTCAGGGCATCGCATGCACCCGCGTCAAAGCCCTGCAGCGCCCCGTCGGAACTCGTGTATTGCACCACCGTCAGGCCAAGCGATGCGGCTTTGCTATACGCGCCGAGGTTCCATTCCGTCGTGGTGCCGGCCTGGACGCAGATCTTGGCCCCGCCAAGTCCGCCGGCATCGCTGATGCCGCTGTCCCGTCGCACCAGGAAGGCCTGGCCGTCGTAGAAGTTGATCGCCGCCATCTCCAGCCCCAGCTGGGTGTCGCGCGACAGAGTGGCGACGCTGTTGCGGGCGAGGAGGTCGACTTCGCCGCGCAGCAGCGCGACGAAGCGCTCTTCGGTGGTAAGCGGCTTGAACTCGACCTTGGCCGGGTCGCCGAAGATCGCGCTGGCCACGGCGCGGCAGTAGTCGACGTCGAAGCCGATCCAGGCTCCCGCCCCGTCCGTCATGCCGAAACCGGCGAGGCCGACATTCACGCCGCAATTCAGCTTGCCGCGCGCCTTGACCGCGGCGAGGGTCGCGCCGTCGGCAGCAACCTTCGCTGGCTGCCGTGTGCTCGCCGATGGCGATGTTGCGGGCCGTCCCGGATTCCCGGCGCAGGACGCCAGCAGCCCCGCCGCCGCCAGCGCCAGCAGCACCGGCAGCAATCCCTCACGCCAATAGCCAGGCAAGTCACGCCCCCATGATCAACCTGCGATGGCAGCGAGACTATTGTCCCAGGCGGCGCTTGGAAAGCCCCATCGGCGCGGACAGGCTATGAATCGTCCGACATCATGGTGAGCGCGGCCTGGCGCTCGCCGTGCTTCAGGCGCAGGAACTGGGTGCGCGCCGCCTTGATGTCGCGCTCGGTCTTGCTCTCGGCGGCCTTCTTCAGCGCGGCGACGCAGGGGTGGTCGGCGCCGCAGATGAAGGTGAGCGCCTTGGCGAGCTTGCCCATCGCCTCGGCGTCGAATTGGGGTTCGGCCATTGGATGATTCCCGGTTTCACGAGCCGGCAGGCTAGTCTATCCCGCCTTTTCGCGCAAAGCCGGCGCGGCGAGGCCGCCTGCCGCCTCGATGAAGGCGGCGACGCGGTCGAGGCCGATGCCGGCCTTCAGGTTCGTGAAGACATAGGGCCGGTCGCCGCGCATGCGCCGGGTATCCGCGTCCATGATCTCGAGATTGGCGCCCACCAGCGGTGCCAGGTCGATCTTGTTGATCACCAGCAGATCGGAGCGGGTGATGCCCGGCCCGCCCTTGCGCGGGATCTTCTCGCCGCCTGCCACGTCGATCACATAGATGGTGATGTCGGCCAGTTCCGG
>JBGAGP010000038.1:0-16462 GCA_044226685.1 Dongiaceae bacterium | reverse complement strand
AGCGCGCCGGCGCGGGTCAGGATCAGCGCGTCCTCCTTGGTGTAGATGTCGTTGGTGATGGCGCAGATGTCGTAGACGTCGCGGAACGCCTTGCACAGGCATTCCATCAGCGCCGTCTTGCCGGAGCCGACCGGGCCGCCGATGCCGACGCGCAGAGGACCATGTGGGGAGGGGCCATGCGGGGATGTGCTCATGAGCGGAACAGCCTCGAATACTGGGTTTCGTGATTCATCGACGCGATGTCGGCCAGCAGCGCCGCGGAGCCGAGATCCTCGACATCGCATTGCGCCGCTTCGGCCGCCGTCGTGGCAACGGCGGGTTCCAGCGCCGCCAGCAGGCGCTGGCCATCGGTCTGGCCGAGCGGGATCAACCGCAATCCGACGGAGACCAAGGTCGACGCGAAGGCGTGCAGATAGCCGCCGAGGGTCTCCGGCAGGGCCAGGCCGTGCCCCGCCGCCGCCGTGCCGACCGCGATGGGATAGGCGATCTCTTCCTCGGTCAGCGCGATCAGCCGTGTCATCGCCGCGCAGGGCCAGCCGGCCGCGATGGCCGAAGCGAAGGCCCGGCCCTGTTGCCGCGTTTCCAGGTGCCGTTCCGCCGTTGGCGCCAGGGCAAGTGCCAGTTCGGCCAGATCCCGCAGCGCCGGCCAATCCGCGGCCGAGACGGCACGCCAGGCTGCCGCGCAGAGAATCGCGTCGTTGCGGCCGGAGCCGTGGCGCAGCAGCGTCCCGATCCAGTCGCCCAGCTGCGCCGTCGTGCGGATGGTGCCCCGGTCGATCGCCCATTCCAGACCGTGGCTATAGGAGAAGGCGCCGACGGGAAAGCAGGGCGTCAGCCACGTCATCAGGCGATAGAGCGCGGCCTCGCCACTCATCGCCAGCTCGCCCGTGCCGCGGCCTGCGGATGATCGTGCCCTTCGCGGTCATCGGCGTGATGATGCTCGTGGTCGTGATGATGGCCTCGCGCGGCGCCTTCATAAGCCCCGCCTTCCGGCTCGAACGGGGCGTCGATCGGCGTCACGTCGGCGCCGAGGCGTTGCGCCAGTTCCGCCAGCACATGGTCGACCCGGATGCGCAGGCCATCGGATCGCAGCTCCGTCGGCACGTGGCGATTGCCGAGATGCCAGGCAAGGCGCACCAGCGCGTCGCGATCGGCGCAGCGCAGGTCCAGCAGCGGCTCCGCCGCCGCCTGCACCTCGATGACCGTACCGCTCTCCAGCAGCAGGCCGTCGCCCGCGCGCAGCCTTGTGGCGCGCGGCAAATCGAGCAGGAACTCCGTGCCGTCGCCGGCCTTGAGCGCGATGCGGCGCCGCGACCGGCGATCGAAGTCGAGCGCCACGGCGGCACGGCGCAGCGCCCTGTCCCAGGTCCCGGCCGCCAGCACCTCATGGGCATGCAGCATCGCCGGCCTCAATACAGGAAATAGCGCTGGGCCATGGGGAGGACCCTGGCCGGCTCGCAGGTGATGATCTGGCCGTCGACGCGGACTTCGTAGGTCTCCGGGTCGACGCTGATGTCGGGCAGCACGTCGTTGTGGATCATCGACGCCTTGCCGATCTTGCGCGTGTTCTCCACCGGCAGCAGCGGCTTCGACACGCCGAGGCGGCGGCCGAGATCGCCTTCCGCGGCCACCTTGGAGACGAAAACCACCGCGCTGTGGATGACGGCGCGGCCGAGCGCCCCGAACATCGGACGGTAATGCACCGGTTGCGGCGTCGGGATCGAGGCGTTGGGATCGCCCATCGGCGCCGCGGCGATGCTGCCCATTTTCAGCACGAGATCGGGCTTCACCCCGAAGAATTCCGGCGACCACAGCACCAGGTCGGCCAGCTTGCCCACCTCCACCGAGCCGATCTGCGCGCTCATGCCATGGGCGATGGCCGGGTTGATGGTGTATTTGGCGATGTAGCGCTTGACCCGGAAATTGTCGTTGTCGCCCTTCTCCTCGGCCAGGCGTCCACGCTGCAGCTTCATCTTGTGCGCGGTCTGCCAGGTGCGGATCATCACCTCGCCCACCCGCCCCATCGCCTGGCTGTCCGAGGAGATGATGGAGAGCGCGCCCAGGTCGTGCAGGATGTCCTCAGCCGCGATGGTCTCGCGCCGGATGCGGCTCTCGGCGAACGCGATATCCTCCGGGATGTTGGGGTCGAGGTGGTGGCAGACCATGAGCATGTCGAGATGCTCGTCCACCGTGTTGACCGTGTAGGGCCGCGTCGGGTTGGTCGAGGACGGGATGACATTGGGCAGGCCGCAGACCTTGATGATGTCCGGCGCGTGGCCGCCGCCCGCCCCCTCCGTGTGATAGGCGTGGATGGTGCGGCCCTTGAAGGCGGCGATGGTGTCCTCGACGAAGCCGGATTCGTTCAGCGTGTCGGTGTGGATCATCACCTGCACGTCGTATTCGTCGCCGACCTGGAGGCAGCAATCGATGGCGGCCGGCGTGGTGCCCCAATCCTCGTGCAGCTTCAGGCCCGCGGCACCGGCCTTGATCTGCTCGACCAGGCCCGCCGGCTGCGAGGCGTTGCCCTTGCCGGTGAAGGCGAGATTGACCGGCAGCGCCTCGGCCGCCTGGATCATGCGCGCAAGGTGCCAGGGACCCGGCGTCGCCGTCGTCGCCTTGGTGCCGGTCGCCGGACCCGTGCCACCGCCCATCAGCGTGGTGACGCCCGACATCAGCGCATCGTCGACCTGTTGCGGGCAGATGAAATGGATGTGCGCGTCGAACCCACCGGCAGTGAGGATCTTGCCTTCCCCCGCGATGATCTCAGTCCCAGGCCCGATGACGATGGAGACGCCCGGCTGGATGTCCGGGTTGCCGGCCTTGCCAATGGCGGCGATGCGGCCGTCGCGCAGCGCCACGTCGGCCTTCACGATGCCCCAGTGATCGACGATGAGGGCATTGGTGATGACGGTGTCGGCGGCGCCGGCGGCGCGGCTCGCCTGCGACTGGCCCATGCCGTCGCGGATCACCTTGCCGCCGCCGAACTTCACCTCCTCGCCATAGATGGTGAGGTCGCGCTCGACCTCGATGAAGAGTTCGGTGTCGGCGAGGCGCACCTTGTCGCCCACGGTGGGGCCGAACATGTCGGCATAGGCGGCGCGGGAGATCCGGGTCGGCATCAGCGTTTCCCCCCATGCGGGCCCAGCTCGCCCATGACGCGCTGGTTGAAGCCGTAGACCTTGCGCGCGCCGGCCAGCGGAATCAGCCGGACCTCGCGCGACTGGCCGGGTTCGAATCGCACGGCGCTGCCGGCCGGAATGTCGAGGCGCATGCCGAAAGCCTTGTCGCGGTCGAAGCGCAAGGCGGCGTTGGTCTCGAAGAAATGATAGTGCGAACCCACCTGGATCGGCCGGTCGCCACCATTGGCGACGGTGAGCGCGATGGCCGGCTGCCCCGCGTTCAGCTCGATCTCGCCCGCCGCCGCGATGATTTCGCCGGGGATCATCGCGTCACCGGATCGGCTGGTGCACGGTGACGAGCTTGGTGCCGTCGGGAAACGTCGCCTCCACCTGCACGTCATGGATCATCTCAGGGATTCCCTCCATCACCTGCGCGCGTGTCACCACATGGGCGCCTGCCTCCATCAGCTCCGCCACCGAGCGGCCGTCGCGCGCGCCCTCGAGCACGAAATCGGAAATCAGCGCGATGCATTCCGGGTGGTTCAGCTTCACCCCGCGCTGCAGCCGGCCGCGCGCCACCATCGCCGCCAGCGAGATCATCAGCTTGTCCTTTTCGCGCGGAGTCAGGTGCATCTTCGCCTCAGAACTGCCAGACGGCGGGCAAGGCGGCCCTGCGCAACCCCGCCAGAAGGACGCGCAGGCGATCGCGCAGGACCTGGCCGCTGGCCGCCACCAGGCGCAGGGCCAGCATCCCGTTCCACGCGCTGACGCCGCCTTCCTCGCCCACGGTTTCGCGCATTGTCGCGCGCAGCGGCTCCAGCCGCGCTTCCGCGTCCGGCGCCGCCAGCAGCGCGCAGCAGACCGCGGTGCCGCCGCCGGCGATCGCCGCGCGGGTAAGCAGTTGCGCGATGTCGCCCTCGAACAAGGACTGCTCGGCGAAGACCAGCCGACCGCCGCGCCGCACCCGCCAGCGATCGGCGAAGCGGCCGGCCCGCATCGCCTCGCCCCGCGCGAGGCGGCCGAATATCACGGATTCCACGGCCAGCAATTCCGCGTCTGCCGCCATCTCCACATCAAGCCGCCGGTCCAGGCGCGCGGCATCGAACAGGATCGCCTCCTGCGGCAGCCAATGCAGCTGTGAACGCGCGCCCAGGGTCAGGCGCGTCGCGGTCTCCGCCGCCACGTCGCGGCTGCGATAGACCTTCTCCGCCGCCTGGGTGGTGAGGACGAGCCGCGCGCCGTCGCCGGCTTCCGCCGCGACGTCGAAGCGGTCGCCACCGGCGAGCCCGCCGGAAGTGTTGACGATGACCGCCTCGAGTGCACCGCCCAACGGGCGCGGGAACAGCAGCCGCGCCGAGCCGCTTTGCGATAGACGGTCGAGGCGCGAGATGCCCGTTTCGGATTTGACCACGAGACCGATTTGGCCACGGCTGCGCTGCAGCGCGGGCGCGGACATGTCCCGCCGCGCGGCACTTTCGGCGATGGCGACCTGATCTCGCTTCGCTTCGACTCTCATGCGCCGGAAGCACAGCACGGCGCGTGCCAGAGCGGAGTCGCGGCAAAAGGCCGTCGGAGCGCGACGGTCTGCACAAACAACAGGCGTGCGTTAACAGGAGTGCCGAGGATTAGGGCAGCGGCCCGGCATTGTCGCGGTGGGTCGCTGACACATCCAAGTCGATGGTCAGCACCCGGCTGTTACCCCCTTCTGCTGTTCT
Organism: Dongiaceae bacterium; assembly: GCA_044226685.1. GTDB lineage: Bacteria > Pseudomonadota > Alphaproteobacteria > Dongiales > Dongiaceae > Dongia_A. The sequence continues at coordinate 11,628 of JBGAGP010000038.1, read as the reverse complement.
CCCCTCAAGGGGGAGCCTACCGGGCAGGTTGCGCGGCCGGTTCCCTCCCCCTTTTGGGGGGACGGTTAGGGTTAGGGTGACGGCGGAGCCACATCAGTGAAGGCTGACGGACATTAACACCTACTGAGCCGCGGCGGCCTTCAAGCGCGGTGCCAGCCTGGCGCGGATGCCGTTGCCGCGCGCCGTGTCGGCCTTGGCGAAGAAGGCGTCGACGGCGGCGATGTAGCGGCCCTCCTGCGCCTCCTTGATCGCCAGGGGCAGCGCCTTGCGGAAGGTCTCGAAGCAGGCGAGGTCCGGCGAGGAGTAGTTGAGCCGCAGGTAATCGGCGCATTTCACGTCGCCCAGGCCGTCGCCGGGGATGGCGGCGATCTTGTGCTTCAGCAGGCCGACGGTGATCTCCTGCGCGGTGACGCCGGTGCCGGCGACGTCGATCACGGTGCAAAAGCCGAAGCTGGGCTCCACCGGGAACTTGACGCCGGGGGTCATCGCCACCGTCTCCTTCAGATGCGCGAAGTTGCGGCGGATGATCTCGGTCGAGCGCTCCAGATAGGGCTCGTCCTGCATCGCCGCCAGGGTCGCATACTGGCCGGGATAGTTGATGTGAATCTTGGTCAGTTCCATCTTGGCCAGGAACGCGCCGCGGATCAGCTCCGGGTGCCCGGCCATGAAGCCGACGCGCAAGGCCGGCATGCCATAGCCCTTCGACACGCCCGAGACCGACATGACATGGCTCATGTCATGTTCCGCGCTGTGCAGCGAGGCCATCGGGATCTGCACCGCCTTGGGATCGGTATGGTGCGTGTTGTGGGTGATGTTGTTGAAGACGATGATGCCGTGGTCGCGCGCCAGCTTGGCGATCTGCAGCAGTTCGTCCTTGGTCTGCACCGTGCCGAAGGGATTGATCGGGTCGCAGACCACGATCATCTTGGTCTTCGGCGTGATCGCGGCCTTCACTTCCGACGGTTTCAGGCGGAAGCCGTTCGCCTCGTTCAATTCGATCGGCACCACCTTGGCGCCGCAGAGCTCGGCCGCCGGCACGAAATGGAAATAGCCGGGATCGGTGACGATGATCTCGTCGCCGGGATCGAGGAAGGTGAGATAGGTGTAGCCGATGCCGCCCTGCGCGCCTTCGACGCCCAGCACCTCGAAGTCCTTGCCCAGCTTGCGGCCGAACTTGTGCTCGGCCACCAGCTGCTTCAGCTCCGGCATGCAATCGGGCGGATAGACCCTCACCAGGTCGGGGTCGGCGGAGGCCTGGCACAGCGCCTCGACCGCTGCTTCCGACGGGCCGATGTGGTTCGCCATGTAGCCCATGTCGAAATAGCCCTTGCCGGTCACCGCGTAGACGCCACCCGGCGCCACCTGGGCCCAGTCGAGGCCGAGGATGTCGATGGCGGTCTTGAAGGTGAAGTAGTTGCCCATGCCCTGGGGGTGGTTCAGCAGCACTTGCGTGCGCTTGCTCAGCTTCTGCTGCAGCGGAGTGAGGGGCTTCATCGCGATCTCCCTGGAATTTCAGGCACTTGCCAAGTGATTGAATTTTGTCTACCGTATTGTCGACAATTCTGACGACAGGAATTCCGGATGTCAAGCAACGTAGGGCTCGGAACCGCCTCGACCAGCGTGCAGCGCGCCTATGAGGCGCTGCGCGGCATGGCGATGCGTTTCGAGTTGAAGCCGGGCGAGCGGCTGAACGAGGTGGAGCTGGCGCGCGGCCTGGCGATGAGCCGGGCGCCGCTGCGCGAGGCGATGAACCGGCTGGTGACCGAGGGGCTGCTCACCTTCGTGCCGAACCAGGGCTTCTCCTGCCGGCGCCTCAGTGCGGCCGAGATCGCGGCGCTCTACGAGGTGCGCGCGGAGCTGGAGGCGGCCGGCGCCCTGGCGGCGGCGAAGCGGGCGACGCGCGGCGAGCTCGACGCGCTGGACCTGTTCTGGAAGCAGAGCGAGGCGAAACAGGACGCGACCTTGGAGGAGATGGTGGCGCGCGACGAGGAGTTCCACCTGCGCCTCGCCGCCCTCTCCGGCAACCCGGAGCGCGTGCGCCTGCTGGAGAACATCAACGCCCGCATCCACTTCGTGCGCCGCCTCAACCTGGAAAGCGCGGCGCGGCGCAAGGCCAGCTTCGCCGAGCATGACTCGGTGCTGGAGTGCCTGCGCGCCGGCAATGGCGACCGGGCGGCGGAATTCCTGCGCCGCCACCTGACCCTGAGCGCCGAGGAAGCCGCCAGCACCATCCGCGAGGGCCTGGCGCGCATCTACGCGGAGAGCGTCGCCTAGCAGAGCCGCGCTCCGCCCCGGCGGTTGTCACAGAACAGCCGCTTTCCAGGAACTAGTTCCCGTCCTATTCTACCTCCGCGCGCAGGGCCGCAATATTCCGCGGCGCGATTTCAGCCACGTTGGGGGGCGTCATGGATCGCACATGGATCAGGGAGCGCAATTTCTCCTCGCTGTCGATCACCGACCTGCTCGAGGCGCGCGAGGCCTACCATGTCCACCTCGCGCATCTCGACAACGTCTTCGCCACGGCAATCGGCCGCTATCTGATCCGCAATACCGATGCCGATGCCAAGGATTCCGACAAGACCACCAAGGGCAGCGACGAGCCGCGCACCCTTGCCAACTCCGCGGTGAAGAAGTGGTCGTGGCCCTGCATCCTGGTCTTCGTCGACAAATGGCAGAAGCCGGCGGAAACCGCCGCCAGGCCCGAGACCATGGTGCCGCCCTTCCTCTATCTGCCCGACGGCCGCGTGATCCCGACCTGCGTGGTCTTCGCCGACCGCCAGCCGCGCCCGCCCGTCGGCCTGGTCGCGCCGGTCTTCTCCAGCGATTTGATCGGCGGCGGCTATCCCGCCTTGCAGGAGGTGCAGGGCGCGCGGCGGTTGAGCACGCTGGGCTGCCTGGTCACCGACGGCGACCAGGTCTACATGCTGACCAACCGCCACGTGACCGGCGAGGCGGGGCGCGAGGTCGCCACCGTCATCGCCGACCGCAGCCAGCGCATCGGCGTCAGCGCCGGGCGCGACCTGGGCAAGAAGCCGTTCGGCGAGGTCTATCCCGGGTGGCCGGGCGCGCGCGTGCTGCTCAACTTGGATGCCGGGCTGATCCGGCTCGACGATGTCAGCCGCTGCACCGCGCAGGTCTTCGGCGTGGGCGAGCTGGGGCCGGTCTGGGACCTGCACACCGATACCTTCAACCTCGACATGATCGAATGCCCGGTGCGCGCGCATGGCGCCGCCGGCGGCGATCTGCGCGGCCAGATCCAGGCGCTGTTCTTCCGCTACAAGACCATGGGCGGGATCGAATACGTCTCCGATTTCCTGATCGGCCCGCGCGGCGGACGCAACACCGTTGGCACCCGCGCCGGCGATTCCGGCGCCATCTGGTTCGTCGACAAGGCGGCGGCCGACGCCGGCGGCAAGGTGGCGACGCTGGCGCCGGTGCTGCGCCCCTTCGCCATGCAATGGGGTGGCCAGACCCTGGCGGCACCCGGCGCCGATCTCAGCGCCGATTTCGCGCTGGCCACCGGCCTGTCGACCATCTGCCGCGAGCTCGACGTCGAGATCATCACCGACTGGAACGCCGGCCAGCCGGAGACCTGGGGCCCGGTCGGCCATTTCAAGGTCGGCGCGCTGGCCTGCGACCTGGTCAAGGACCAGTGGCTGCATGGGCTGTTCACGCTCAACCTGCCGAACATCGGCTATGACGACGGCCACATCGAGAATGCGAAGAAGCCGCATCCGAAGACCAAGTTCGTGCCGCTGGCCGATGTCGCCGATTTCGTCTGGCGCACGCTGCGCGGCCTCGACGACAACAATCATTTCGCCGACATCGACCGCAAGGCGCGGATCGACACCCAGAAGCACCCCGAGCTGAAGGACATCGACAACCGCTCGCTGCTGCAGCTGACCAAGAACAAGCCGGCGCACGTGCATCCGGACTATTGGAACCGTTTCTACGGCGCGATGGAGGAGAAGAAGCGCGGCGCGCTGCCGTTCCGGGTCTGGCAGATCTACGACGAGATGGTGGATTTCGCGGCGGCGGGCAAGATCGACGAGTTCGTCTGCGCCGCCGGGCTGATGGCGCATTACGTCGGCGATGCCTGCCAGCCCCTGCATGTCTCGGAGCTGCACCACGGCAGCTCGGAGAGCGAGTCCGGCGTGCACAGCGCCTATGAGACCGCCATGCTCAACGCCAAGACCGGCGAGATGATCGCCGCCGTCGCCGAAGCCCGCGCCACCTGGCCGCAGGTCCCGGTCAAGGCCGGCAGCGGCCATGACGCCGCCGTCGCCGTGGTCGAACTGATGCGCCGCACGGTGAAGCGCCTGCCGCCCGCCGAAGTGATCGAGGTATTCAACGACAATCCCGGCCGCGGGCGCAGCGATGCGATGTGGGCGGCGGTCGGCAAGCGGACCGCCGCCGGCCTATTCGACGGCGCGCTGACCCTGGCGCGGCTGTGGGAAGGGGCCTGGAAACGCGGCCGCGGCAACGCCGCAGATCCGGCCATGCCCGCGGCGGCCTGCGCGCACGACGTGCTGATGGCGCTCTATCTGGAGAAGAGCTTCCTGCAATCCTACAAGCTGCAGGACCTGCGGGAGCAGAACGGCAAGCTGGTCGCGGTTTAGGCGGCGGGCGGCGCCGGCTCCGCGCCTTCCTCCAGCGGCACGATCAAGACATCGCCATCGGTGCGGTTGAGGCGCACCTCGGCGCCGCGGCCGGCCGCGAGCTTCCCGCGGGCGAGCTTCACCGCGGCGCGGATCGCCGCCTCCTGGTCGCGATGACCGCGCGAATGCCGGCCGATATGCAGCACACGCCAGCAGCCAAGATGCCGCACAACATCATAAGTGAAATCGGCCATCGTCTTTCGCCCCGCTCCGCTGCGCGGCCAGGAAGGCCGCGTGGGAGGACAACACCGCGCCGGGCATTACGTTCCCCGCCGCCGCCAGGCGGACGTGCCAGAACTGCCGCCGTCAGGCGGACTTGCCGGAACTGGATTTGCCGCGACGGGATTTCGCCAGGCGGGCTTTTGCCAGGCGGTGGGCATTGGCGGTGGCGGTACGGTGGATCGGCCGCGCGCCGGCATCGGCCACGGCTTCGCCCAGCGCCGCCGCCTTCGCCCAGAAGCCGAGGCAATCGGCCAGCAGCAGGCCGCCGGATTCCGCGCCGAGCCGCGCCATGTCGAGCGGCGAAGGGTTGGCGGCGATTCGCGGCAGCAGGGCGGAGCCGCGGCGGAATTGCAGCAGCCAGAAATCGCGCCACAGGTGCTGGCCCGCGGCGAGGCGCAATGCCATCGCGCGCGCGGAGGCGGCGCCGGCCTGCAGCTTCTCCGCGCCCATGCGGCGGAACTCGGGATCGGCCAGGCCGGACGTATTTGTCCGGCCGCGCGGATCGACGAGCGCGCCGGCCATCCGCGCGCTGCGATGGGCGATGGTTTCGGCGGCGGCGGCGGCCAGTTCATGGGCGCGCCGCGCCCGGGCGATGCGCGCGCGCAGCTTGCGGCCAGGCTGGGGACTCACGCCTGTTCCGGGATCGGGCGCGGCGGCGGGCCGGGATCGGGGATCTCCGGCCCCGGCAGGTTCGGGTCGGGCAGCTGGGCCGGATCGGGAATTTCCGGTCCGGGCAGGTTCGGCGGCGGGATTTCCGGCTTGGCCGGCTCCGGCTGCGTCTCGGGCGTGACGGGCGTCGCGGCCAACACGATGCCGCCGAGGGTGAGGCGTGTGCGTCGATATTCCATGATTGAGGAACCGGCGGGACAGCCGAACGTTCCTTCAGTGCAGGCCTTTGACATCAGCCGTCGCAAGTGCCGCGCGACGCCCGCCCCGTCCGGTTGCAGGAGGTTCGCCATGCCCGCAACGCCAATGCCCGCAACGCCAGTATCCGCAACGGCCATCACCATTGCCGCCAGAGGGCATTGCCGCCTGATCTGCTGCACGGTGCTGCTCGCCATCCTGCCGGCGGCGCTCTGGGTTCCCACCCCGCCGCCCGGGCCAGACGCCTCTACACCGCAGATGACCGGCGCCTTGATGACCGAGGTGAACAGCGACGGTGTGCGGGTGATCGTCGATTGACCGCCGCCAATCCGGTGTGGCGCAATGAGCCGACGGCGCCAACCTGGCGCGGCAACGCATGACGGAGAGCCTCCTGATGTCCTTCCGATCGGCCTGGAAGCGGGTGCTGCGCTTCGTGCATCGCGCGTTGCTGTGGAGCGACCACCGGCTGCCGCGCGGCGTGCGGGCGGGGCTTGGCGCCTGCCTGGTGATCGCCTCGCCACTCGGCTTCCTGCCGGTGCTGGGCTTCTGGATGCTGCCGCTGGGGCTCGGCCTCATCGCGCTCGACGTGCCAGGCTGGCGCCGCCGCGTGCTCGCCTATTTCGCACGCAGGGCGCCGCTCAGACCTCAATCGTAGCTGAGGCTCGGATACCAGTCGGTGCCGCGACCCTCCGGCGTCACGTCGAGGACGGTCCAGAGCGGCATCAGGTCCGGCGCGCCGCGCGGGTCCTGGCCCGGGTCCGCGGTCTTGCCCGTCATCTCGCCGCCCCAGAAATGACGGATCGTGCCGTCGCGACGGGTGAAGACGTTGAAGGCCGCGTCGTCGCGGTCCTCGTCGCCGTCGAGGAAGGCGAAGTAGTCGCGGTTGAAGTCGTTGCCGTAGGACGAATAGAGCTTCAGGTGGCGCCAGCCGCGCTCCTTCTTGAAGGCGACCAGGCGCTCGATCGGCGACCGGGCGACCACCGCCAGGGCCACGCGCTGCTCGATGTCCTGCGCCTCGCCCTCCCAGGCGCTGAGCAGCGAGGTGCACATCGGGCAAGGCCGCGCCCGCTTCGGCCCGTACATCCAGTTGTAGACGACCAGCGACTGGTGCTGGCCGAACATCTCGGAAAAGCGCACCGGGCCGTTCTCGCCCGTGAACAGGTAGTCCTGCGGCACCGCGCCGCCCGGCGGCAGGGCGCGGCGCTGCTCGGCCACGCGCTCGATCTGGCGGCGCAGCTCGATCTCCGCCGCCAGCAGCTTCTCGCGCGCGGCGCGGTATTCGGCGCTCTCGTTGGGATAGCGGTAGCCGAACCTGGCGAGTTCGGCGGCGGGGATCAGATGCTGGCCGTCAGCCATGGCGCGCTCCTCGGGAATGCGATGTCAGAATTGGACGAAGGGCTTGAACCCGCCGTAAATCATGCGCTTGCCGTCGAAGGGCATCTTCTTGAGGTCCATTTTCAGGCGCGGGTCGGCCATCACCTTTTTCAGGATGGCGTCGCGGTCCTTGCGCGACTTGTAGACGATCCAGGAGAAGACGACCGTCTCGTTCTTCTTCGCCTTCACCGCGCGCGGGAACGAGGTCAGCTTGCCATAGGGCACGTCGTCGGCCACCGTCTCGACGTAGCCGATGGCGCCGTGATCCTTCCACACCTTGGCGCCGAGACGCGCCATCTTCCTGTAGGCCGCCAGCTTGGCCTTCGGCACCGCCAGCACGAAACCGTCGACATAGGACATGGGTTCTCCTCCGCATATGCGCCCTCGACAGGAAAAGTGGACACTGACCACATTCGAGTCAAGCGCTTTCGCCGGGCGCGCCGCCGATTCCCGCACGCGTGGTGGGGGCGTGCCGCTTGCCTGCCGCGGCGCTTTGCCCGAGGCTCCGGCAAAGACTGCGCGAATCAACCTGGGAGTATGCCGATGACCGCAAGCACTGCGCCGCTGGCGCCGATCGCCGCCGACAGCGTGGCGTGGACGGAATGGAACGACGTGCCGCGCAGCGCGCTACGCTACCGTCACCTGACCCGCGCGCTGCTCGGCAACGACTACCGGATCGGCGTGGCGATCGAGGAGCTGGGCCCGGGCAAGCGCAGCGCGCCGGCGCATTACCACATCCTCGAGGAGGAGCATGTCTACGTCCTCGAAGGCCGCGTGACCTTGCGCCTGGGCGACGCGCGGCACGCGATGGCGGCCGGCGACTATGCCTGCTTCCCGGCCGGGCAGCCGGCGGCGCATTGCCTGGTCAACGAGAGCGACGCGCCCTGCCGCTACGTCATCATCGGCGAGCGGAACCCGAACGAGGTGGTCGCCTATCCCGACAGCAACAAGGTGCTGGTGCGGGCGCTCGGCGGCACGATCCTGGACCTCGGCGCGCGGCGCAACTACTGGGACGGCGAGGAAACCGGCCTGCCCGCCGGCACGCCGGGCCCCGTCGACACGCCCGCCGCGCCAACGCCGCATGTCGCTCCGCGGCCGCCGATCTCAGCGGCAACGGTCGCGCTGGAGCCAACCCATGGCAGCGACAAACCCGGCAGCAAATTCGGCGGCGCGGCGCAGCATCTGACCTATGCCGCGCTCGGCCGCAACGACTTCCATGTCGGCGTGCTGATCGAGGCCCCCGCCCCCGGCCGCCGCCTGGCGCCGCTGCACTACCACATGGCGGAGGAGGAGCACGCCCTGATCCTCGAAGGCGAGGCGACGTTGCTGCTGGGCGACGAGCGCTATCCGATGAAGGCCGGCGACTACGCCTGCTTTCCCGCCGGATGCCGGGTCGGCCATTCCATCCTCAACAGCGGCCAAGGCCCCTGCCGTTATCTGATGATCGGCGCCCGCGACCCCGACGACGTCTGCGTCTATCCGCACTCGAACAAGATGGCGGTGGCGGGCCTCAGGACGGAGGCGTGCGTGTTCGACCTGGGCGCAACGCGGGGGTATTGGGACGGCGAGGACGCGGGCTGAGCCGGCCGCAAGCGCGGGCGGCGGGTTCCGCCGGAATCCGCGGCCGGCGGTGCTTTTCCCCGGAAAGCCGGGGGAACCATGTATACTCCCGGCCGGCCCGCGCCACGCAGGGAGCTCGATTCGCCGCCTGATGTCCATTTTCCAGATCAAGCACGCCACGATTTACCGCTATGCCCGGCCGGTCGCCTTCGGCGAGCACCGGCTGATGTTCCGCCCGCGCGACAGCTTCGACCAGCGCCTGCTGACCGCCAAGCTCAGCGTCAAGCCGCAGCCGGCCGGCATCCGCTGGATCCACGACGTGTTCGGCAATTGCATCGCCATCATCGACGTGGCGGCGAGCGGCAAGGAGCTGCGCTTCGAGACCAGCATCCGCGTCGACCACACGCCGCAGGAGCCGCTGGACCTGCGCATCGACGACGTCGCGCTGACCTACCCCTTCGCCTACGACGCCGAGGAACTGCCCGATGTGGCGCCGATGATGACGCCGGCCGATCCCGGCGACGCGATCCGCCGGTGGAGCCGCCGGTTCGTGCGCGCCGGCGGGCCGACCAGTACCGGCCACCTGCTGATGACACTGTGCAACGCGATCCACGAGGGCTTCAGCTATGCCCGGCGCCCGGACGGCCGGACCCAGCCGGCGGCGGTGACGCTGGAGCTGCGCCGCGGCACCTGCCGCGACTTCGCGCTGCTGATGATCGAGGCGGTGCGCGCGCTGGGCTTCGCCGCCCGCTTCGTCTCCGGATATCTCTACGTGCCGGAGCGCGACGGCCCGACGCGGCTCGGCGGCGGCGCCACCCATGCCTGGTGCCAGGTCTATCTGCCCGGCGCGGGCTGGGTGGAGTTCGACCCCACCAACGGCATCGTCGGCAACCGCGACCTCATCCGCGTCGCCGTGGCGCGCACGCCGCAGCAGGCGATCCCGCTGGTCGGCACCTATACCGGCGCGGCGGAGGATTTCCTCGACATGAACGTGCAGGTCAACGTGACCACCAGCCGGCAGGGTCCGGAGGCTGGCGTGGCCGCGGCTGGCGCGGCCGCGGGCCCAAGCACTGGGTCGGGCACTGGGTCGGGCACTGGGTCACGCACTGGGTCAGGCATTGGGGCGTCGACGGGATAGTGGGCGCGGCCGGGAACCGCGCGGCGCCCGCGGGTGTTGGTAGCCACCCGTGCGGGCCAGTAGAAGGATGCGCCGAATGAGGATACGTGCCGGTTTCACCCTCGGCTACAAATGCCCGCAGCCGACGCCGATGCTCCTGGCGCTCAACATCCGCCCGGAGCGCCGGGCCGACCTCATTACCGACCAGGCCCTCACCTTCGATCCGCCGGTGCCGTTCCGCGGCTATATCGACGGCTTCGGCAACAGCTGCGGCCGGATCGTCGCGCCGGCCGGGTCCATCGCCATCTCCACCGCCTTCGAGATCGCGGATAGCGGCGCGCCCGATCCGGTATTCCCCGACGCCGTGCAGCACGAGATCGGCGCGCTGCCGGACGAGGTGATGGTGTTCCTGCTGGGCAGCCGCTATTGCGACACCGACCGGCTGAGCGACTTCGCCTGGCGCCAGTTCGGGGCCACGCCGCCGGGCTGGGCCCGGGTGCAGGCGATCTGCGACTTCGTGCACGGCCATATCGAGTTCGGCTATCACCATGCGAGCGCGCTCAGGACCGCGCATGACGGCTTCGTCGAGCAGCGCGGCGTGTGCCGCGACTTCGCCCACCTGGCCGTCACGCTGTGCCGCTGCATGAACATCCCGGCGCGCTACTGCACCGGCTATCTCGGCGATTTCGGCGTGCCGCCCGACCCGGCGCCGATGGATTTCAGCGCCTGGTTCCAGGCCTATCTCGGCGGCGCCTGGCACACCTTCGACGCCCGCCACAACAAGCCGCGCATCGGCCGCATCCTGATGGCGGTCGGCCGCGACGCCACCGACGTGGCGCTGACCACCAATTTCGGCGCGACGCAGCTGGAGGTGTTCAAGGTGGTGAGCGAGGAAGTGCCGGACGGCGCCGCGACCACGGCGGCACGGCCCGCGGCGCACGCGGGGGCGTGAGGCGCGGCGCAACAGCCCGTCAGGATGAGATACCGCTGGGAGCCTGACTCTCTATCTGATCCTCCGGAAAGACACCGTTTCCGATGCGAGATCTGCGGAAGTGGCGTAACCCGCCGCCTGCCATGCGCGGCACTGAACATGACCCGTGTCCCGCACATCCTCGTTCGCCCACCACGCCTGATGGGTCCTGGCCGATTGAGGAAGCGCGGCTTTCAAAACACGCTCGATTTCTTTGAAGGTCATGACGACCGAACGGCCGCCTTGCCCAGCCAGGTAGTCGCGAAGCGGATCGTATTTGGCGGTCATCTTATCTCCCGGAAAAGTTCGACCCTCCGAGCTTTTAGCGCGGCCGGCATGCATCGAGGACGCGCTCGCACAACGCGACATCGTCCGCTTCGAAGGTCAGCACTTTGCCCGAAGTGTCGAAACTGACATTGGCCCAGCAATCGTAGAGGTGGAAACGGAACGTCTTGCCCCAATAGCGCCCAAGATCGGCCCGCTGGCACTCCTCGACGGTGTTGAGATCAGGCGGCGGCGAGATGTTGCCGTGCCGCGGAGTTGCCGGCGATTGGCTGCAGCCGACCGCAAGGGCGCCCGCGGCAAGTGCCGCGAAGCCCAAAATGAGCAAGGTCTTTGATTGCATGACTCCCCCGAATTGCCCGACCTGGACTATAGCGAAAGACGCCAGTAAGGCTCAACTATCCATTGTAGCTCGGTCATCGCTGCGCCACAGTATGTCGGCCGACCCAGACAGGAGCATGTCGTGGCGCGCACAAAGACGAACGCCGAAACCAAATTGCAACAGGCGGTGGATGAGGCGCTGGCCGACCCGCGGCCCAGCGAACCGGCAGAGAAGGTCTTTGCGCGTTCGCGGACGCACC
>JBGAGP010000037.1:0-33266 GCA_044226685.1 Dongiaceae bacterium | reverse complement strand
CCGGTGATCGTGATCAGCGGTGCGCCGCCGGAATACCTGCAGATGACCGGCGCCAGCGCCAAGGTCCGTGGCCTCAACCTCGCCGCTATCCGCACCAAGCCAATCCGCAAGCAGGCGCTGGCAGAGCTGCTCGATCGGTTTAAATAGACCGACCGCACGCGGGGGGCGCGGTCAATGGGTCGGTGGCTGGCGCGATGTCCAGGCGATCACCCATTCGGGGATCTCGTGGTCGGACCGGATGCGGAGCAGCGGCCGTCGCGGCTGGGCGCCGCCGTGATGGGTCGAGATGGGCGCGCGACGTCCCAGCGGACAGACCAGCCCGTCGGTGTTCGGTCGCCGCGTGAAGACCGCCCAGGGCAAGGCCAAGGCGCGGTCCGTCAGGACTGCCGGTCCAGGACGCCCGGCGCGCGCAGCGTGCGCAATTCGGCAAGCTCGTCGGGGATCGGCGCGCCGACGTGATCGGCGGCCAAAGCCGCATCGAGCTCGGTTGGATTGATCACGGCGACCTGCAGGATGCCGCCGGCATTGCCCTTTGTGCCGCTCTTGCCGCTGATGATCGGCCCGAGCTGCATCATGGTCGCCATCCGGCGATAGGCCGGAAAAGAAACGCCGTCCAGCAGCTCCTCGTCGGTTTCGACCGAATAGGAACCCGCCGGCTGCATGCCGTCGAAGCCACTGAGGCTGAACGGACGCGTGAAGGTAACGGTGGTCTTGGTCGTGCGCGTCGTCATCGGGCATCTCCTGCGGTCGGGTTCAGCGGTGGGAGAGCCGTCTGGCCGGCACAGGGCCGACCGAACGGGTAGACGTGGGGGAAACCTCCCCCACGATCGCAGCCCAAAAAGCTCAAGCCTGCTTGGCGGGCGTCGCTTCCGGGGTCTTGGCCGGCTGCGTCACCGGGCTGGCGCCCGGGGTGACAGTCTTCTTGTCGTCGTCATGGACGGCCGGGGTAACGGTCGGATTTTTGACATCGGTCATGGGGAATATTCCTTTCAGTATCTCGACGAATATTACGCCTATAAATACTAAATGGTTGTTCTATTTTTGTTTTCAATCAAAATACTGGCCGCGGCGGACAAAAATATTTCGGAAGTAATGGAACGATTTCAAAGTATTCGGTGGGCGCGGGCAGCAGTCCCGACGCTGCGGAACATCGCCGTCCGATCCGCGGCGAGGCGAGGCAAGCGAATGAGGAAAGAGTGGTAGCGCCGGCCGGATTTGAACCAGCGACACAGGGATTATGATTCCCCTGCTCTACCCCTGAGCTACGGCGCCACCGACGGCCGGGCTTGAGGGCCGGCCGGATAAGGAGGCAAGCGTATAGCGGCCCGCATCCGCTCCGTCAAGGATAACACAAGTCCTTGAATACCCAGACTAATCCGCGAACATGGAGGTCAACTTCAGGGCCACGCCCATGCTGCCTTCGACCTTCAGCTTGCCGGTCATGTAGGCCAGCGTCGGGTCCAGGTTGCCGGCCATCAGCTTCTGCAGGTTTTCGGGTGCAATGGTGATGGTGGTGGTGGCGTCGCCCTTGTCCTCGTTGTCGATCGCCGGCGGGTGGTCGGTGCCATCCCAGAAAATGATCCCGTCATCGACGACGAACTTGACCTTGTAGCCGAGCTTGACGTTCTGCCCGGCGCGGCGGCGCATCTCTTCGGTGAGCTCGGCGAGGTCCATGGCGCTCCCCTGATGGCGCGGCGCTCAGGCCGCCCTGGCCGCGGCCTCGCGGCGGATCCAGCCGCCGCCCAGCACCCGGCTTCCGGAATAGAACACACAGGCCTGACCCGGCGCCACGCCGAATTGCGGCTCCGCCAGGTCGATGCGGGCGGTGCCGCCGGGACCCAAGGTCAGGCGCGCGGCCACCGGCTCGGTCATGGAACGCAGCTTGACGGTGATGGCGACGTTTTCGGTCGGCTCACCGGGATTGCCCAGCCAGTTGACCTCGCGCAGGGACAGCGTCGCCACCGCCAGCGCCTGCTTCGGCCCGACATAGACGCGCCGCGTCTCCGGCTCCAGGCGCACGACGAAGAGCGGCTGGCCGGCCTCGTTGAGGTCGCCGAGGCCGAGGCCCTTGCGCTGGCCCACGGTGAAATTGATCAGGCCGTTGTGCCGGCCGAGCACGCGGCCGTCGACATGCACCATCTCGCCGGGCTCGGCGGCGCCCGGGCGCAGCTTTTCGACCACGCGGGCATAGCCGCCTTCGGGCACGAAGCAGATGTCCTGGCTGTCCGGCTTGTCGGCGACGGCGAGGCCAAGCTCGGCGGCGATCTCGCGCGTGCGGGTCTTCGGCAGGTCGCCCAGCGGGAAGCGCAGATAGGCAAGCTGCTCCGGCGTGGTGGCGAAGAGGAAATAGCTCTGGTCGCGGCGCGGGTCGGCGCCGCGATGCAGCTCGGCCCCTGCCCCGCCCATCTCCCGGCGCACGTAGTGGCCGGTCGCCATCGCCTCGGCGCCCAGCTCGCGCGACTGCGCCAGCAGGTCGCGGAACTTGACCCGCTGGTTGCAGCGCACGCAGGGGATCGGCGTCTCGCCGGCGAGATAGGAGTCGGCGAAGTCCTGCATCACCGCGTCGGAGAAACGGTTCTCATAGTCCAGCACGTAATGCGGAATGCCGATCTTCTCCGCCGCCATGCGCGCATCGTAGATGTCCTGGCCGGCGCAGCAGGCGCCCTTCTTGCCCACGGTCAGTCCATGGTCGTAGAGCTGCAGCGTGATGCCGACGACGTCATAGCCCTCGCGCTTCAGCAGCGCGGCCGTGACGGAACTGTCGACACCACCCGACATGGCGACGACGACGCGCGTATCCTCCGGCCGCTTGTCGAAACCGAGAGAGTTCATCGCCTTGCTCTATCCAATCACATCTCGTTCACTCAGATCGTCACCCCGGACTTGATCCGGGGTCCATGGCGCCGCTTGGCGCCCGCCTCTCCGATGGGCCCCGGATCAAGTCCGGGGTGACGGGTGGAGTGGGCAGAAACAGCGCGCAAATCCGGCACCAATTCGCCGCTACCGGCTCAAAATCTCGAACATCCGCGCGTAGGGCGCCGGGTCGACGCCGAGGCCGATGGCGGCGGAGAAATGGCCCTGGTCGCGCACGAACAGGTTCTCCTTCGGGATGCGCCACATCTCCGCCAGGCCGTGGCCGCCGGCGACCGGCGTGACGTTGTCGCGGGCGCCGATCAGCAGCACGATATTGCCCGGATCCACCGGCGGCACGGCGCCGGCGTCGGTGATCGGCGCCAGGGTCCGGAAATGCTCCGCCTTCCAGCCGCAGCGGCGCACCTCGTTGTCGAGATCGGCCATCTGGCCCAGCGAGGAATCCAGCGCCAGCGCGCTCACCTCGCTCGTGGTGGTGAAGAGGCAGAGCGCATCGGGCTTCGCGGCACTCGGCCAATAGCCGGAGCGGCTCGCCGCCACCTGCGCGCTCAAGGCGCCGAGCGACACGCCGCCGAGCGATATCCGTCCGGGACCTTGGGCGCGGCACCAGGCGATCATGGTGCCGAATTCGCGCGCCGCGCGGATGAAGTGATGGATGCCGGAAACCGGCGGCTCGATCAGGAAGCTCTCGCCGCCATAGAGGCCGGGCTTGACGCGGCGATTGTGGCCCGGCCCGTCCGGCATGACGATGCGCATGCCGTGCGCCGCCATGTCCTTGAACGACCGCGGACCGTCGACCATCATCTCCAGTTCCATGGCGAGGCCATGGCCGAAGATGAAGGTCGGCATGCCGCCGCGACCGTCCTGCTTCGGCTCGTAGACATGGGCGTAGCAGGTGTCGGCCGCGTCGTCGCCGCTGCCCGGGCTCTGGAAGCGCAGCCAGTATTCCAGCACGTCGCCGTGGTCGACCACGCGGCTGCGCTCCACCGCCGGCAAGGGATCGGGCAGGCGGAACAGCGCGTCGGCATCGGCGAGCGACGCGCCGAACGCCTCCAGCGCGGTATGCGGGCTGGGCGTCTGGTAGCGCACCGCCGGAATGCGGCGGCTCTTGGCCAGCCAGAAATACTTCACCCGGTTGCCGAGATAGTTCTGCGCCGCCATGCGCCGGGCGCGCTCGGCGCCCAGCAGGTCGCCATGCCCGCCCTCGAAGGCGAGGCCGCGCCACAGGGCTTCCGCGCTGGCCGAACGCTCGCGCAGGCGGACCGTCTCGGCCAGGCGCGGCGCGATGCGCGACGGGACGGCGTCGAGGTCGAGCTCGCGCGCGAAGGCCTCGGGCGCGCCGCCGCTGATCGCCGCCGCAGCCCAGGCGCGCGAGGTCGGCAGCAGCTTGCGGAAGCCCCACAGGCAGACCGGGTCGAGCCAGGGCCGCGCCAGCACGGCATGCAGGATGGAGCCGGTGCGCGGGAACTGCGCCGTGCCGCTGGGGGCGTGCGACCGGGTAGTTCCGGCGGCGTCGCCGACCACGGCCGCGCGCTGTCGCCGGCTGCTCATCCGCGCTCCTCGATCCAGGCGGCCTGGATTGCCTCCAGGATCTTCTCGTTGGAACGGGTGGGATCGTCGGCGAAGTCGGGCAGCTCCTGCACCCATTTCCACAGGTCGGTGAAACGCAGGTTCACCACGTCGACCTCGGGATGCGCGTCTTCCAGTTCGATGGCGATGTCGTGGACGTCGGTCCAGCGCAGTTTCTTGGCCATGATCCTCGTTCGGCGCGCGGCGCGGCGCGATCTGGACGCTACTTGTCGACCATCATGTTGCGGGTGGCGTTCGGCAGGCTGACGGTCAGGCCGTCGAGCTCTTCCGTCATCTTGATCTGGCAGCCGAGCCGCGACGTGTGGGTCAGGCCGAAGGCAAGATCCAGCATATCCTCCTCGTCCTCGCTCGCCGCCTGCAGGACGTCATACCACTCGGGGTCGACGATGACATGGCAGGTCGAACAGGCGAGCGACCCCTCGCAGGCGCCTTCCAGGCTGATGTTGTTGCGGTGCGCGATTTCCAGCACGGAGAGACCCACCGGCGCCTCGACCTCCAGACGCTTCCCGTCGGGATTGATGAAGGTCATCTTAGGCATGTCATTGACTCCGTTGGGAATTCTTTAGGTTCAGGAAACACCGGCGCCGGTCTTCGGCTGGCCGCGATCAGGGGTCGGGTCAGTTGCCATACTGGCCTCGACCGCGTCAAGGGTTTGGCCCTTGAGCGCCAGGGCGATCGCCCGGTCCATCCGGCGCTGGGCGAAGGGGTGGGTCTCCCGGTCCAGCAGGTCGATGGCGGCGTTGATGGCGTCGCGGTCCAGCCCGGCGATGGCGGTGCGCGCCCGGGCGATGGCGGCGTCGATCTTCTGCCGCTCGGCCGGCTGCAACAGGGCGCCATCGGCGCGCAAGGCCGCGTCGAGCGCCAGGAGCACACGCTCGGCCTCGACCCGCGCTTCGATCAGCAGGCGGCGCTCCATGTCGTCGCGGGCGTGAACCAGGGATTCCCGCAGCATGTCGGCCATCTCGGCATCGCTGAGGCCGTAGCTCGGCTTCACCGCGATCTCCGCCTTTACCCCGGTGGTCTTCTCGATCGCCGAGACGGTGAGCAGGCCATCGGCATCGACGGCGTAGGTCACCTGGATGCGCGCGGCGCCTGCCACCATCGGCGGGATGCCGTGCAGCTCGAAGCGGCCGAGGGAGCGGCAGGCTTCCACCGTCTCGCGCTCACCCTGCACCACGTGCACCAGCATGCCGGTCTGGCCGTCCTGGTAGGTGGTGAATTCCTGGGCCTTCGCCACCGGGATCGGTGTGTTGCGCTCGATCACCTTCTCGACGATGCCACCCATGGTCTCGATGCCGAGCGACAGCGGGATGACGTCGAGCAGCAGGGTGTCGCTGCCGCGGGTCAGCGCCTTGGCCTGCAGCGCGGCGCCGATTGCCACCACTTCGTCGGGATTGATGTCGGCCAAAGGCTGCTTGCCGAAGAACTCGGCGACCCTGCGGCGCACCGCGGGCACGCGGGTCGAGCCGCCGACCAGCACGACGCCCTGGATCTCATTCGGCGCGGCGCCCGCATCGCTCAGCACCTGGCGGCAAGCCTGGATGGTGCGCTGGATCAGGGGCGCCACCATCGCCTCGAATTCGGCGACCGTGATCTCCAGCGCCAGCTTGCGGTCGCGCAAGGTGACGGAGACCGTGGCGCGGGCGTTGGCCGACAGGGACTCCTTGGCCGCGCGCGCGGCCAGCAGCAGCGAAGCCGCACCGGCGGAATCCAGATCCGCGATCCCGGCCTGCTTGATTGCCCATTCGGCGAGCGCATGATCGAAATCGTCGCCGCCCAGCGCCGCGTCGCCGCCGGTGGCGAGCACCTGGAACACGCCTTTCTGCAGGCGCAGCAGCGAGATGTCGAAAGTGCCGCCGCCCAAGTCGTAGATCGCGTAGACGCCCTCTGCGCCGCTGTCGAGGCCGTAGGCCAGCGCGGCGGCCGTCGGCTCGTTGACCAGGCGCAGCACGTCGATGCCGGCCAGCTTCGCCGCGTCCTTGGTGGCGCCGCGCGCGGCATCGTCGAAATAGGCCGGCACGGTGACCACGGCCTGCGTCACGTCCATGCCCAGCGCCGCCTCGGCGCGCGCCTTCACCGCCTTCAGGATCTCGGCGGAAATCTCGATCGGCGTTACCGAGCGGCCGGCGATGTCGAGGCGCACCATGCCGACGGATTCGCCGGTCGCGGCGATCTTGTAGGGCAGCACGCCGGCCAGCGCCTTGACGTCCTGCACGCCGCGGCCCATCAACCGCTTGATCGAGCTGACCACGCGGTGCGGATGCTTGGCGCGCAGCAGCTGGGCCGCGCGGCCGACCACGACGCGGTCCTCCATCAGGGCAACGACAGACGGGATCAGGCCATCGCCCTCGGAATCGCGCAGCACTTCCGGCTGCTCGCCGTCGACCACCGCCACCACCGTGTTGGTGGTGCCAAGGTCGATACCGATGGCGGTGCCGCGCTCGCGCGCATGCGGCTCCGGCGTCTCGCCCGGTTCGTGAATCTGCAGCAGCATCAGTTGATTTCCAGCGCGACCATGCGGGTGCGCGTCTCTTCAAGATATTTGCGGAGGTATTTGAGCCGCGTGGTCAGGCGGTTCGCCTCCGCCAGGTCGTCGGCGGCGAAGGCCTTGGAGATGTCGGACAGCACCTTGATCGCGTCGGCTCCGGCCTTCACCTGCAGCTTCTCGATGGCCTCGGCGCTCTCCGCCTCCATCAGCGCCTCGCGCGCTTCCATCGCCTCCATCAGGAGCTCGGGATCGCGCATGGTCTCGTCCTTGTCGACCGCGGCGGCGACGCCCTTCAGCTTCAGCAGGTAGGCGGCACGGCGCAGCGGGTCCTTCAGCGTCTCGTAGGCCTCGTTCAGGCTGACCGATTGGGCCTCGGCGAGCGCGCGTTCCTTGGCCGGCTTGGCGGCAAAGCGGTCCGGATGAATGGCGCGCTGGAAGCCGAAATAGCGCTTCTCCATCAGGTCCAGGTCAAGATCGAAGAACGGCTCGAGACCGAGGCGGCGGAAGTGGCTGGCCTGGCCGGGCGGCTGGATGGCACCGCAGGTATGGCAGAACAGGGCCTGGCCGGCGACCGGCCCCTTACAGGACCAGCAGGGCGCCAGGCTGAGCCCGGCGGCGCGAGTGTCTTCGATGCTGGTCGCCATCAGATCGGTGCATCCCGGCCGGCGTCAGACGTGGAAGGATTCGCCGCAGCCGCAACGACCCTTTTCGTTCGGATTGCGGAACACGAAACCCGATTGCAGCTTCTCCTCGACATAGTCCATCTCGGTGCCGAGGATGAACAAGGTCGCCTTGGGGTCGATCAGCACGGTGATGCCGTCCTGCTCCACCACCTCGTCCATGGCGCCCTTGGCATCGGCGAATTCCAGCGTGTAGCTCAAGCCCGAGCAGCCCTTGGTCTTCACGCCGATGCGGATGCCGGCGGAGGGCTTGCCGCGCTTGTCGAGCAGCGCCTTGACCCGCTCGACCGCAGCCGGCGTCAGGACCATGGCGGAAGGCCGCGCGCGCGGCGCGCGCTTCGGCTTGGCTTCCGCCGCCGCGCCGGCATTGGTGGCCGGGCCGGCCGTCTCGGGGGTATGCGTACCGCTATCCATCGTGTTCCCGCCTGATCCTTCGGTGATCGCTACTCAGCCGCCTGCTCGCCTTGCTTGCCGTGCTTGGCGCGGTAATCGCTGATCGCCGCCTTGATGGCATCCTCGGCCAGGACCGAGCAATGAATCTTCACCGGCGGCAGCGCCAGGTGCTGCGCGATCTCGGTGTTCTTGATCTGCTCCGCCTCGTCGAGCGTCTTGCCCTTGACCCACTCGGTCGCCAGCGAGGACGAGGCGATGGCTGAGCCGCAGCCGAAGGTCTTGAACTTGGCATCCTCGATGCGGCCATCGGCGCCGACTTTGATCTGCAGCTTCATCACATCGCCGCAGGCGGGCGCGCCGACCAGGCCGGTGCCGACGCTGGCATCGCTCTTGTCCAGCGTTCCGACATTGCGCGGATGCTCGTAGTGCTCGATCAGTTTCTCGCTGTATGCCATGTCACTTCTCCCAAAAACGCTCGTCGATCGGCGAAGCCGATCGATATCTCAGTGTTCGGCCCACTTGATGGACCGCAGATCGATGCCGTCCTGCGCCATTTCCCAGAGCGGGCTCATCTCGCGCAGGCGGCGCACCGACTGCACGATGTGCTCGACCGCATAGTCGACGTCCTGCTCGGTGGTGAACCGGCCGAGGCCGATGCGCAGCGAGGTGTGCGCCAATTCCTCCTCGACGCCCAGCGCGCGCAGCACGTAGCTCGGCTCCAGCGAGGCGGAGGTGCAGGCGGAACCCGACGACACCGCCAGGTCCTTGATCCCCATCATCAGCCCCTCGCCCTCGACATAGGCGAAGGAGAGGTTGAGGTTGCCCGGGATGCGGTGGTCGAGATCGCCGTTCAGATACACTTCCGGCAGCGCTTCGCGGATCTTGTTGTAGAAGCGGTCGCGCAGGGCCTTCAGCCGCTCGGCCTCGGCGCCCATCTCGCGCTCGGCGATGGCGCAGGCCTCGCCCAGGCCGACGCAAAGCGGCGTCGGCAGGGTGCCGGAGCGCATGCCGCGCTCCTGTCCGCCGCCGTGGATCAGGGCTTCCAGGCGCACACGCGGCTTGCGCCGCACATAGAGCGCGCCGACGCCCTTGGGCCCGTAAAGCTTGTGGCCGGAGATCGACAGCAGGTCGATGTTCATCGCCTCGACGTCGAGCGGGATCTTGCCCGCCGCCTGCGCCGCGTCGGTGTGGAAATAGACCTTGGCCGCGCGGCAGATCTTGCCGATCTCCGCCAGCGGCTGGATCACGCCGATCTCGTTGTTCACCGCCATCACCGAGACGATGACGGTGTCCGGGCGGATCGCGGCCTTCAGCTGCTCGAGATCGATCAGGCCGTTCTGCTGCACCGGCAGATAGGTGACCTCGAAGCCTTCGAGCTCCAGGTGGCGGCAGGAATCCAGCACGCATTTGTGCTCGGTCACCACGGTGATGATGTGGTTCTTCTTGCCCTTGAAGAAATGCGCCACGCCCTTCAGCGCCAGGTTGTTGGATTCGGTGGCGCCCGAGGTGAAGATGATCTCCTTCTCGTCGGCGCCGATCAGCGAGGCGATCTGCGCGCGCGCCTTCTCCACCGCCTGCTCCGCCTCCCAGCCATAGGCGTGGTTGCGCGAATGCGGATTGCCGAAATGCTCGGTGAAATATGGCAGCATGGCCTGCACCACGCGCGGGTCGCATGGCGTCGTCGCCTGGTAGTCGAGATAGATCGGCGTCTTCGGCTGGTTCTTGCCAGTCACTTTATCGCCCACCTTGATGTCCTGCATCGAACTCATGCCACTCACCTTCCTCAAGCCGCCGGCTGCATATCCGAAGATCGCAGGCCGGACAGATGCCGCTGCAAGCCGGCGATCTTCGCCAGCTGCGCGACGAATGCGTCGATCTCTTCCGCCGTGTTCCAGGCGCCGAGGCTGACCCGGACCGCGCCGCGCGCGACCTCCGCGCCGAGCCCCATTGCCGTCGCCACGTGGCTCGGCCGGACCTTGCCCGAGGAGCAGGCCGAACCGGCGCTGACCGCGAAGCCGGCGAGGTCCAATGCCATCACCAGCGTTTCGCTCGCCTTGCCGGCGATGGCGAAGCAACTGGTATTCGGCAGGCGCGCCGCGTCCTTGCCGAGGATCGTCACCGCGGGGCCGAAAGCCGCCAATGCCATCTCCAGCCGATCACGCAGCGTGGTCGAAGCCTGCGGCAGCACCGCAGCCGCTTCCGCAGCGGCGCCGAAAGCGGCGATCGCCGCCACGTTCTCGGTGCCAGCGCGGCGGAACTTCTCCTGGCCGCCGCCCAGCATCTGCGGATTCACCGCCAAGTCGCCCTTCAGCACCAGCGCACCGGCGCCGAGCGCGCCACCGATCTTGTGCGCCGACAGAGTCAGCAGGTCGGCGCCCAGCGCATCCAGATCAACCACGATGCGGCCCGGCGCTTGCGATGCGTCGCAATGCAGCAGCCCACCAGCGCCATGCACCAGCTCGGCGGCCGCGCGCACCGGCTGGACCACGCCAGTCTCGTTGTTGGCCAGCATCAGCGAAACCAAGACCGGCTTGCCCGCTTCCGCCAGCGCCGCGTCCAGATCGGCGAGATCGACTTGGCCGTTGGACAGGATCTTCACCACGCGGGCGCCGGCAGCCATCGCCGGCTTCAGCACCGATTCATGCTCGATGCCGGAGACGATCAAGGCCCGCGCCCCACGGCTGGCGAGCGCGAGGTTGTTGGCCTCGGTGCCGCCGGACACGAAGACCACGTCCTGCGGCCGCGCCCGCACCAGTTGGGCCACCTGCGCGCGCGCCCGGTCGACCAGCGTTCGCGCCGCGCGGCCGAAACGATGCACCGAGGACGGATTGCCCAGCACGTCCAGCGCGTCGGCCAAGGCCGCGCGCGCCGGCACGCAGACCGGCATCGTCGCATTGGCGTCCATGTAGACGGCGTCGTTCATCGCCGGACCACTCTCTGGCGTTCCCGCCGTTACTATTCGGCGGCGGCGATGCCGCGAACCGGGTCGGTCGGCCGCGCCGGAGCTTGGCCGTCATGGCCGTCGGCCGCGTGGCCGTCGGCGCCGTTTTCCAGCGGCTGGCCCAGCTGCGAGCGGCCAAGGATGCGCCGGTGCACGACATCGGCCAGCGAGACCGAGCTGAGGAACAGATGAATCTGATGCGTCAGCTCTTCCCACAAATCGTGGGTCAGGCAGCGGCTCTTGTCGCTCTGGCAGCCGGCGCCGACATTCGGCGCGCAGCGCGTGGCGCGGATCGGCTCGTCCACCGCCAGGATGGCGTCCGAGATCCGGGTGTCCTCGGCGCTGCGGGCCAGCAGGTAGCCGCCGCCGGGACCGCGCACGCTCTTCACCAGCCCATTGCGCCGCAACTTGGCGAAGAGCTGCTCAAGATAGGAGAGCGAGATCTCCTGACGCTGCGAAATGTCCGCCAAGGCGACCGGGCGGCCGTTGCTGTGCGAGGCCAGGTCGACCAGGGCCATCACCGCATAGCGTCCTTTGGTGCTCAATCTCACGACGAACCTCCTTTACCAACGAGTCTCAGGCCGGCCATCCTGGCCCGACCTGTCTTCGATCGCGCCGACCTCGGCCGCAGCCCGAGGCCCCGCGCTGTTCAAACCGGCATCACGCAAGCCGGTCCCATTCACGCCAGAACCATTCATGTCGCCTTCCAGCATGGCGACCCGCGCCTGCAGGCGCGTGACTTGATCGAGCAGCCCTTCGATGGCGCGCGCCACCGGATCGGGCAGCGCACCGCTGGGCAGGCCATAGGCGGCGAAATCGCCGCTCGCCTGGGCGCCCTTGGGCAACGACACCTTGGCGGGAATGCCGACCGCCAGCGCGCCCGGCGGGACGTCGGTAACCACCACGGCGTTGGCGCCGACCTTGGCACCCTCGCCCACGGTGATGCCGCCCAGCACCTGGGCGCCGGCGCCGACGATGACGCGGTCGCGCAGCGTCGGGTGGCGCTTCTTGTTGACCTGGGCGGCGGAATTGACCGAGGGCGAAACGCCGCCGAGGGTGATGTCCTGGTAGAGCGTCACGTCGTCGCCAAGTTCGGCGGTCTCGCCGATCACCACGCCCATGCCGTGATCGATGAACAGCCGCCGGCCGATCGTGGCGCCGGGGTGGATCTCGATGCCGGTGAACCAGCGCGCGGCCTGGGAAACGACCCGCCCCAGCACCCGCCAGCCCCGCCGCCACAGGGCATGGGCCAGGCGGTGCGCCAGCACCGCGTGGAAGCCGGGATAGGTCAAAGCCACTTCCAAACGCGACCGGGCCGCCGGATCGCGGGCCATGATCGCGTCAATCTCTTCAGCGAAATGCTTGAAATTCATGGTGGCCATCGTGTTTACTACCGCCCCGCTGCCCTTAATTGACCGTGCCGGTCAACTTTTGGGACGCAGCCCGCGGTAAACATCGCTCTCGCAATCGATATAGTATGCCCCACTTCCCTAGTCAAGTTTATGCCCCCCGCCTTCTGGCAGGGCTGCGGCGGATAACCGCATACAACGCTCAGGATTTTGTGGCTGCTGGACGGAGTGTCCGACATGCCTGAAGTCATTATGAATGGGCCGGAAGGCCGCCTGGAAGGCCGCTACAACCAAAGCGCCGAAACGAACTCGCCGATCGCCCTGCTGTTGCACCCGCATCCGCAGCATGGCGGGACCATGAACAACAAGGTCGTCTACCAGCTTTACCAATGCTTCCAGCGTAAAGGGTTTTCAGTCCTAAGGTTCAATTTCCGCGGCGTCGGCCGCTCCCAGGGCAAATTCGACCGGGGCGAGGGGGAATTGAGCGATGCGGCCTCGGCGCTCGACTGGCTGCAGACCTGGAACCCGAACGCGCCGCAATGCTGGATCGCCGGCTTTTCCTTCGGCGCCTGGATCGGCATGCAATTGCTGATGCGCCGGCCGGAGATCAGCGGCTTCATCTCGGTCTCGCCGCCCGCCAACATCTACGATTTCAGCTTCCTGGCGCCCTGCCCGTCCTCGGGCCTGGTGGTCCAGGGCGACCAGGACACGGTGGTGCCGCAGGAATCGGTCGCCAAGCTGGTCGCCAAGCTCAGCCATCAGCGCGGCATCAAGATCAACTACCAGATCATCCCCGGCGCGACCCACTTCTACACCGAGCATCTGGATCAACTCGGCAAGACGGTCGACGACTACCTGACCACGGCGGTGCCGGAGACCGCCGCCAAGATCCGCGCCACCCGCTAGAGATCCTCAGACCGCCGCCGGAACCGGGTTGCACCGGCCGCCCTGGACCGGGCGCGGCACGCCCGTGGTGCCGGGAAAGCTGAGCGGCAACCCGCGCAGCGACCGCACCGCCAGGAACGCGAAGGCCTGCGCCTCCAGCGCGTCGCCGTCCCACCCGGCGTCGTTGGCCGAGCGCACCGGGCATCGGAGGGTCGCGCGCAGGGCCTGCATCAGCACCGGGTTGTGCCGGCCGCCGCCGCAGACCAGCCATTCGCGGGCCGGGGCCGGGAAATGCCGCCGCGCCTCGCCCACCGCCCAGGCGGTGAAGGCCGCCAGCGTCGCCGCGCCATCGGCCGGAACGAGGCCGGCGAGCGCCGCCGCCGCGACCGCCTTGAAATGCTGGCGGTCGAGCGATTTGGGCGGCGTCACGGCGAAGAACGGCTCGGCCTGCAGCCGCGCCAGCGCAGCCGCGTCGACCTGGCCCTGCCGCGCCAGGGCGCCGTCGAGGTCGGCGTGATGGCCGGTATGCTGCAGCACCCAATCGTCGATCAGCGCGTTGCCAGGCCCGGTGTCGAAGGCGAGCAGGTTGCCGCCGGCTTCGGTCACGCCAGGATCCGCCGACGGGCCGATCCAGGTGACATTGGCGACGCCGCCGATATTGAGCACCGCCAGCGGCTTCTCCAGGCCGGCGGCGAGCGCCGCGTGATAGATCGGCACCAGCGGCGCGCCCTGCCCGCCGGCGGCGACATCGGCGCTGCGGAAGTCGTTCACCACGGCAATGCCGGTGAGCCGCGCCAGCAAGGCGCCGTCGCCGATCTGCCAGGTCTCCCTGTGCACCGGCGCGTGATGCAGGGTCTGGCCGTGAAAGCCCACGACCGCCACCTCGCCCGCCTTGCGGCCGGCCTTCTGCAGGAGCTGGCTGACGGCGGCGGCATGACGCTCGGTCAATTCGCGCTCGACCGCGTCGACCTTGCCGCCGCCGTTGCGCGCGGTCAGGCCGAGGCAGGATTTGAGCCGGGCGCGGAAGGCGCTGTCATAGGGCACCGTCAACGCCGGACCGAATTCCGCCACGCCGATGCCGTCGGTGCGGATGAGGGCCGCGTCGACGCCGTCGCAGGACGTGCCGCTCATCAGGCCGATGGCCCAGATGGCGCCTGTCCCCGTGTCGCCCTTACGCCCGGAATCCCCCGAATCCATCGTCCAACCGCCGGTTTACGCCCTTCCTGGGGATGTGTTACATCACCGCCCACCCAAAGCAAGGCCTTGCAAACCAAGGCCATGCCTGGGCAACCCCCACCAGAACGAGCTCACCGCGCATGTCCGCCCCGAAATCCGAATTCGTCAAAGTGATCCAGGAACGGGGCTATTTCCATCAATGCACCGACCTGGAGGCGTTGGACGCGCTGGCGGCGAAGGGACCGATCACCGGCTACATCGGCTTCGACCCGACGGCCGACAGCCTGCATGTCGGCAGCATGGTGCAGATCATGATGCTGCGCCGGCTGCAGCAGACCGGGCACCGGCCGATCGCGCTGATGGGCGGCGGCACGACCAAGGTGGGCGACCCGTCCGGACGCGACGAAAGCCGCAAGCTGCTGACCGTCGCGGACATCAACTACAACCTCGAGCGCATCAAGACGCAGGTCTCGCCCTTCATGAGCTTCGGCGACGGCGCCACCGGCGCCGTCATGGTGAACAACGCCGACTGGCTCGACAAGCTCAACTACCTCGACTTCCTGCGCGATTTCGGCCGTCACTTCTCGGTCAACCGCATGCTGAGCTTCGATTCGGTAAAGCTCCGGCTGGAGCGCGAGCAGCCGCTGAGCTTCCTCGAGTTCAACTACATGATCCTGCAGGCCTACGACTTCCTCGAACTGGCGCGGCGCCACAAGTGCGTGCTGCAGATGGGCGGTTCCGACCAGTGGGGCAATATCGTCAACGGCGTCGAGCTCGGCCGGCGTGTCGACAACAAGGACCTCTTCGGCCTGACCACGCCGCTCATTACCACGGCGTCGGGCGCCAAGATGGGCAAGACCGCGGCGGGCGCTGTTTGGCTCAGCACCGACCGGCTCAGCGCCTATGACTACTGGCAGTACTGGCGCAACACCGAGGACGGCGACGTTGGCCGTTTCCTGAAGCTGTTCACCGACCTGCCGCTGGCCGAGATCGCGCGCCTGGAAAAGCTGCAGGGCGCGGAGATCAACGAGGCGAAGATCATCCTCGCCAACGAGGCGACGACTTTGTGCCACGGCGCCGAAGCCGCGCGCAACGCAGCGGAGACGGCCCGGCGCACCTTCGTCGAGGGCGGATTGGGCGAGGATCTGCCGGTCGTGGAGATCGGACAGGCGGAACTCTCCGCCGGCATCGCAGCCATCGATCTGCTCCACCGCGCGGGCCTGGTCGCCAGCAAGAGCGAGGCGCGGCGCCTGGTCAAGGGCGGCGGCGCGCGCCTGAACGACGCGCCGATCGAGGACGAGAACCGGCGCATCACGCTGGACGATCTCAACGCCGAGGGCGTGGTGAAGCTGTCCTTCGGCCGCAAGAAGCACGCGGTGGTGCGGCCGAAATAGCCGCAATCTGCTGCCCGTTGCTGGCTGCTATTTGTGGCTGCCCGCCGCCGGCGGGGTAGGCGAATCGTCCCCATCGCCCGCGCCGATATCCTCGGTGAACAGGCCGCGCAGGAAGCCCGGCGCCAGGGCCGCCCAGGGATTGACCTCGATCTTCGGCTCGCCCAGGTCGCCGGCGATCTTGTAGGTGGCCGAGAACATGCCCTCGCCCTCGCCGCCCTGCAGCAGCGGGCCCAGCAGCGGGATGTTGCCGAGGATGCTGTTCAGCGCATAGGCCGGCACGATCACGCCCTCCAAATCGATCTTCTGCCGGTCGAGATCGATGTTGCCCTTGGAGGTGAGGCCGATCGAAGGACCGGCGCTGCGGAACTTCTTCACCTCGATCAGGCCCATGGTCTTGGTGAAGCGCGCGGTGGCGCCGTCGAAATAGAAGCCCTCGCCGCTCAGCACGTCGACCAGGCCGGTCAGCGCCGCGACCGAGAGGAAGCGGACGAAGAAGGGCGTGTTGAGCAGGCGGAAATGCCCGGCCTCGAGCCTGCCGCGCAGCGGCCGCCGCGGCTCGTCGTCCTTCACCTTGCCGGTGATCTTGAGGTCGCCGCCCTTGATCGAATCGTAGATGTCGAGGGCGCGCAGGGCGGCCCCGCCATCGCTGGTCTCGGCGTTCAGCACATGGATGCCGCCCTCCGCCGGCCGGTAGGTCAGGGTCAGCGGCGCGCCGCCGGGCAAGGTGGCGGCAAGGTCGATGACGTCCCACCACATCGGGTCGTGGTAGAGTTCCACCTTGACCTTGCTCAGCGAGCGGTCCTCGGCGATGCGCACGGAGTTGAGGCTGGGCGCCACCAGGCGGAACGGCCGCTGCGGCTCGTTCTCCTCCCGCGCCAGGGTGGCATCGTCCTTGGGCGGCCCGTCATTGTCCATCCACGGCTCGACATCCACATCGCCGCCGCCGATGGCGACATCGACCAACTCGCCCTTGAAGCCGACACTGACGTCTTTCAGCGTGTTGCGGCCGAAGCTCAACGCCGGCAGCACGGCGCGCACCGGCTTGCCGCCCTCGAACTCGATGCGGCCGGCGGTCTTGAGATCGCCCGCGCTCACCTGGAAGGACGGGATCTGCACGATGCGGTCGTCGCGGAACTCCAGCGCGACCTTGCCGCGGCCCGGCTGTCCCGCCGGCTTGCTCCACTTGGCGAACTCGAAGGCCAGGCTGGCGTCGGTGAGGTCGAGATCGGCGTCAAGCCGCCCGCGGCCATTGGGAAAGGAGATGTAGGTCAGGTCGGCGGCGGTGGCGCCGTCGAGGAACGGCCGCGTCTCGTAGCCGAAGGCGGCGCGCTGCGCGGCGTCCACCGTGCCGATGGCGCGGATCTGGCGCCGGAACTTCGCGTCGTCGGTGAAATTCTCCAGCCACTGCAACTCCATCGGCACGCCGCCGAAGGTGAGCGGACCCGAGATGCGCATGCCGTTCTGGCTCAACGCCAGCGACAGGTTGCCGTCGGTCACGTCGCGGTCGAACATCACCTTCTGCAGGCCGACATCGGTCATCTCGGCGGTGACGCCGATCTTGACCTTCTTGAAGCTCAGGTTCTTGGCGGCCGGGAAGTCGAAATCGAGATGCGTCTTGACCTGGCCGGAGCCGCCGGCCGGTGAAATCCCGAGCTTCGAAGCGTAGCCGAGCCGCGGGTGGTCGAGCAGATCGAGCGCGTCGCGCATCGGCGCGGTGAGGTCGCCGCCGACTTTGATGAACTGGTCTTCCTGGTCGAGGCCGGTGATAAGCAGGTCGCCGGCGGATATGGCGATGTTGCCGACATTGCCGCCGAGGATCTTGGCGGCAAATTGCTGGGCGTTGAAGCTGGCGCTGGCGACGCCGTTCTCGATCGGCGGCATCGGCCGCAGGTAGTGAACCGTCAGCTTCTCAGCCTTGAAGGTGCCTTCGAGCTTTTCCACGGTGACGCCGGTCTTGACCCTCGGCGTGAAGCGGAGCCGCGTTTCCGCGATGAGGTCGTTGAGCACGCCGCTGGTCACGTTGGGGATCAGCCAATCGCGGGCGTCCTTGGCCACGCTCTCCGGCCACCAGCCGTCGATCTGCTGCCAGTCGAGACCGCCGCCTTTCAGCACCGCGCTCAGCAGCGGCGGCCCGTCGTCGGTCGCCTTGCCGTTGAGAAACCCGTCGCCCTGGCCGCTCAGCTCGAAGAGCGGGCCGCCCAGATCGACCGACAGGGTGTCGAGGCTGATGAGGTCGAGGTCCGGGTCGACCTTGCCTTTGGCGATGAGCTCCTTGATCGGCAGGGGCGCCTTCATCAGCTCCGGCAGCGCCACCTCGCCGTCGCGGCCGAGGAAGGAGAATTCGGTCAGGCTCAATTGGCCGTCCAGCGTGATCGAGGTGCGCGCCTCGCCTTCCAGGTAGACGTTGGCATTGGCGAGGATGGCGAGGCCGGTCTCGACCAGGCCGATGGCCGAGGCGGCGAAGCGCTTCAGCCGCGCCTTGACCTCGAAGCGGTCACCGCCGGAGGGCAGGAACAGATCGCCGCTGAGCTGCGCCGGATCGCCGAATTGCGGCACGTCGAGCTTGAAGCTGCCCGCCAGCCCGCGGTCGCCGCGGGCCAGGTGGATCTCGACTTTCTCGGCATGCCAGGTATTGCCGGCGTGGCGGTCGTCGATGCTGACGCTGCCGTCGTAGATCGCCGCCTCGGTGAGGTAGCCGGTGCGCTTGTCCGGATCGGGGGCGGCCAGCAGCTCGCGCACGATGGCCGCCATCAGGTCCGATTGCCGGTGCTTCTCGGGGACCGCCGCGGGCGCGGCCTGGTTCGCCTCGGGTGCCGCCAGCAGCTTGCCGCCGAACTCGAAATCGCCGGCCTCGTTGCGCGCCAGCACCAGTTCCGGCCGGAACAATTCGATGCGGGACGGCGCCACCAGGCCGCGGAACATTGCCGTGCCGCTCAACCCGAAGCCGAGTTCCGGCACCGAGGCGAGGTCGTTGCCCTCCGCATCGGTGATGCGCACGCCGACGGCGCGGATGTCGAGGGTCCGCTCCCAGCCGGCCCAGGCGAGCACGGTGTCCTGCACCACGAACTTGAACTCGGCGCCGGGCCGGTTCAGCGCCTGCTCCACATAGGGCTTCAGGAACCGCAGATGGATCGGCCCCTCATAGGCGAGGCGCCAGGCGACGAAACCGGTCAGCAGGACCAGGCCTGCCAGCAGGGTGCCGAAGATCTCGAGCGCGATTTTACTGGCACGCAGAATCATTCGCCGTGTCGCCACCTGTTAGATGCGCCGCTGACGCTTTCCCCCAAGCGCGAGACCCAGCTTACCCTGGCCGCCGCCAGCTTGACCGGAAAGCGGCCTTGCCTCAGTGTGCCAGCCGAATTCACCACACCCTATCCACCAACACCATGACGCTGGCCTTCGATCCCCGCCAACTGCCGAAGGCGCACGATGCGCGCCAGGCGCAGATCGAACTCGAGCGCCTCGCCGCCATCTGGTGTCCCACCGATCAAAGCGCCCTGCCCGACCCCGAGCATATCCGGGCGCTACAGACCGCGATCTTCGGCAACTCTCCGTATCTGAGCCAATTGGTGGTCAACGAGGCCGCACAGTTTTTTTCAGTATTAGCCGACGGGCCGGACTCTGTCTTTAACAAATTGTTGAACGATCTCGCGCACTTGGGAAGGGCCGAGACGGACGAGTCGGCGCTCATGCGCCAGCTGCGGCAAGCCAAGCGCCGCGCGCATCTGACCATCGCGCTGGCCGACATCGTCAAGGCCTGGCCGCTCGAGCGGGTGACCGGCGCGCTCAGCGACTTCGCCGATTCGGCGGTCGGCGCGGCCATCGCGTTCCTGCTGCGCCAGGCGCATCTGGCGGGCGAGATCGAGCTGCCCGACCCCGAGACGCCCGAGAAGGGCAGCGGCCTCGTCATCCTCGGCCTCGGCAAGCTCGGCGCCGGCGAACTCAACTATTCGAGCGACATCGACCTGATTGTCCTGTTCGACCTCGACATCGTGCGCTATCGCGGCCGCCGCACGGCGCGCGAGTTCTTCGTCAAGCTGGCGCGCAACCTGGTGCGGCTGCTGCAGGACGCGACCCAGGACGGCTATGTGCTGCGGGTCGATTTGCGGCTGCGGCCGGATCCCGCCTCCACCCCGCTCGCCATGTCGACCATCGCGGCCGAGACCTACTACGAAGGCATGGGCCAGAACTGGGAGCGTGCGGCCATGATCAAGGCGCGCGCCATCGCCGGCGACCTGCCGGCGGGCGAGGCCTTCATCGGCAACCTGCGGCCCTTCATCTGGCGCAAGCATCTCGACTTCGCCGCCATCCAGGACATCCATTCGATCAAGCGCCAGATCCACGCGGTCAAGGGCCATCGCGAGATCGCGGTCGGCGGCCACAACATCAAGATCGGCCGCGGCGGCATCCGCGAAATCGAGTTCTTCGCCCAGACCCAGCAGTTGATCTGGGGCGGCCGCAACCCAGATCTGCGGATGCGACAGACCTGTGCGGCCATCGAGCGCCTGGTCGAGATGGGACGTACGCGGCGCGAGATCGCGGACGACCTGATCGCCGCCTATCGCTACCTGCGCCATGTCGAACATCGGCTGCAGATGCTGGACGACCGCCAGACCCAGACCCTGCCCGACGAAGGTCCGGAACTCGACCGCCTGGCACTGTTCTGCGGTCATGCCGACACCGCCGAATTCAGCGCCACGCTGATGCACCATTTGGGCCAGGTCGAGGACCACTACGCCGAGCTGTTCGAGGAGGCGCCATCGCTCGGCGACCAGGGCAACCTGGTCTTCACCGGCAAGGTCGACGATCCCGCGACGGTGCAGACGCTGGAGCGCATGGGCTTCCCCGATGGCGCCGCCGTCTCCGCCCTCGTGCGCGCCTGGCATCACGGGCGATATCGCGCGACGCGCAGCGCCCGGGCGCGCGAGCTGCTGACCGAGCTGATGCCGAAGCTGCTGGACGGATTGGCGCATACCGCCGACCCGGACACCGCCTTTCGCCGCTTCGACAGTTTCATGCGATCGCTGCCCGCCGGGGTGCAGCTGTTCTCGCTGCTGCACTCCAATCCCAGCCTGCTCGACCTGATCGCCGACGTGATGGGCTCGGCGCCGCTGCTGGCCGACCACCTCAGCCGCTATCCCATGCTGCTCGACGGCGTGCTCACCGCCGGTTTCTTCGAGAAAGTGCCGGACCGCGAGGCGATGGCGCGCGACCTCAAACGCCAGCTCTCTTTCGTCAGCGACTTCCAGGACAGCCTCAGCCTGATGTGCCGCTGGACCAAGGACCGGCAGTTCCAGATCGGCGTGCGGCTGCTGAAAGGCGTCGGCGACGGCAACACCTCGGCGGGTGAGCTCTCCGACGTGGCCGACGTGGTGATCGGCGCCCTGTTCCCCATCGTCACCGCGGAGTTCGAGCGCCTGCACGGCAAGCTGCCCGGACGCGGCCTGGCCGTGGTGGCCCTCGGCAAGCTGGGCAGCCGCGAGATGACGGTCACCTCCGACCTCGACCTCATCTTCATCTACGACGTGCCGGAGGGGATCGAAGGCTGGGACAACCTGCATTCCGACGGCGCCAAGCCGCTGGCGCCGATCCAGTACTATGCGCGCCTGGCACAGCGCCTGATCACCGCGCTCACCGCCATGACCGGCGACGGCAAGCTCTACGACGTCGACATGCGGCTGCGCCCGTCCGGCAATTCCGGGCCGATTGCCAGCGGCCTGCCGCCCTTCGAGCGCTATCAGCGCCAGGAGGCCTGGACGTGGGAGCATATGGCGCTGACCCGCGCCCGGTTGATCGCCGGCGACCCGACCTTCCAGATCGACGTGGACAAAGGCCTGGAACGCATCCTCACCATGAGCCGCGATCCGGAGAAGCTGCGCCACGACGTGGCCGACATGCGCGAGCGCATGGCCCAGCAGCACAAGGGCGAATCCCTCTGGGATTTCAAGCACCAGCGCGGCGGGCTCGTCGACATCGACTTCATCGCGCAATACCTGATGCTGCGCCATGCCGCCGCACATCCCGAAATCCTGCGCCGCAACCCGGCCGATGCGCTCGCCGCGCTGCTGGCGGCGAAGCTGCTGGATACCCAGACGGCCGACCGGCTCATCGTCGCGCTCAATCTGTGGCGCCAGCTGCAGCAGATGATCCGCCTGCTGGTGGGCGAGGCGGTGGACGAGGCCAAGCTCCATGCGCCAACCGCCAGGCATCTGGCAAAGTGCGGCGGCTGTCCGGATTTCTCGGTACTGAAGGCGCTGATCCGCGACACGGCGGCGGGCGTATACGAGGATTTCAAGCGCATCCTGGGAATCGCCCCGGCTTGATTCGAAATCACGCGCGGCGCTAACGTGCCGGCGCCAGACAGGGAGACAGACATGGCATTGAAAGTCGGTGACAAGGCGCCCGCGTTCTCGTTGAAGACCGATGGCGGCGGCAAGGTCTCGCTCTCGGGCCTCAAGGGCCAGAACGTGGTGCTCTATTTCTATCCGAAGGACGACACCTCCGGCTGCACGGCGGAGGCCTGCGCCTTCCGCGACAATCTGCCAAAATTCGGCAAGCTCGACGCGGTCGTCATCGGCGTCTCGCGCGACAGCGCCGAGAGCCACGACAAGTTCAAGACCAAGCACAAGCTGAACTTCACCCTCGGCGCCGACGAGACCGGCAAGGTCACCGAGGATTACGGCGTCTGGGTCGAGAAGAGCATGTACGGCAAGAAATACATGGGCATCGAGCGCGCCACCTACCTCATCGACGGCAAGGGCAAGATCGCGGCGATCTGGCGCAAGGTGAAGGTGAACGGCCATGCCGAGGACGTGCTGAAGGCCGTGAAGGCGCTCGACGTCGGCTGATGCGCGACCTCGCCGCCGCCGCCTGCGAGATTCTCGGCACCGCGGCGCCGGCGGAGAAGGTTGCCTTGTCCCTGGCCCTGGCCACGGACTGGCGCGCGGGCCGCGCCGCGTTCGCCCAGCGGGGCGCGCCGCCGCAGCGTCCCGCCCGCCCGGACCGCCCGCGTCTGCTGCCGCCGCGCGACATGCCAAAGCGCAAGGCCGGCGGCAATGCCGAGAAGCGCACTGCCCTGCTCCACGCCCTCGCCCATATCGAACTCAACGCCATCGACCTCGCCTGGGACATCATCGCCCGCTTCGCCGACGCGGCGACCGCGCGCGAGTTCCTGGCCGATTGGATCAAGGTCGGTGAAGAGGAAGCCCTCCACTTCTCGCTGCTGGAAGCGCGGCTCAAGGAACTGGGGGCCGCCTATGGCGACCTGCCCGCCCATGACGGGCTATGGCAGGCGGCGGAGGAAACCGCGCACGATCTGCTCGCCCGCCTCGCCATCGTGCCGCTGGTGCTGGAGGCGCGCGGACTCGACGTGACGCCTTCCACCATCGCCGATTTCCGGCGCGCCGGCGACGCGGCCAGCGCCGACATCCTGCAGCGCATCTATGAGGACGAGATCGGCCACGTCGCCGCCGGCATGCGCTGGTTCCACCACTACGCCACTCGCGCCGGCCTCGACCCCAAGAGCGCCTGGCAGGAACAGGTCCGCCGCCACTTCAAGGGCCAACTGAAGCCGCCCTTCAACGACGCCGCGCGCAAGGATGCGGGGTTCGATCCGGAGTTCTACCGGCCGATCTCGGCGTAGGGGATCACCAGAAATACCAGAAGTCGATTGCGTAGTGCGCCACGACACAGGGCCAAAGGGCGCCCGCGCGGCGATAGAGCAGCATCAAATAGGCACCCACCAGCCCCGCCAGGATCATGTTCGGAACGCCGGTCCACCAGTGGAACAAGCCGAATGCGATCGATGTCACCACGATCATGGCGGCGCCGTTCCCGAAGTTCTGGAAGGCGGCCCTTGCGTAGCGGCGGAAGAAGACTTCCTCATGCGTGGAGGTGAGCATCAGGCCGAAGCTCAAGTCGATTACATGGGCAGCACCGGTCATCCTCGGATAACCACCCAACTGCGTGTCCGGGACAAGCCGCTCCAGGACGTCCGCTGCCGGCTGATAGATCGCAATGATGGCGATGACGCCGAGCGACCATAGCGCCAACTCGCCGAGGCCGATGCCGAGCCGCACCGTGCGATAGGCGAGGATCCGCGCCACCGGCACGATCGCCACCAGGACGAGGATCGACACGCGCATCGTGTAGTCGATTGCCAGCCAGGCTCCGGCATCGTCCTGCGCCAAGCGCCACACTTGGAACGGCACAGTGACGGCGAAAATCGCGCCAAACCAGATCAGCGCACTGGATCGCACTGTTTCGCGCAGCAACTTTTCGCGCAAGAAGGCCCCCGCATTCGACGCGGGGAGCTTAGTCGCAACCGAAGCGCTCGTCAGCCCCTCCAGAATTGGCCTCCAGAATTGGTCAGGGCGCCCCAGCTTTCGCCGGGACGCCCTGTGGAGCAATGGGGGCTGTCTTCCCCTACCGCGATGTCACCACTCTATTGGACAGCCTCCCCATGCAACGCCAGGTCCAGGCCGTCGCGTTCGACTTCTTCCGAGACACGCAGCCCGATGACGAGATCGATGATCTTCAGGATGATCGCGGTGCCGACACCGCAGAACACCACGGTGACGATGACGCCGAGCAGCTGGGTGCCGACCTGCGCGGCGTTGCCGTCGATCAGGCCGACCGGGGCGTCGCCGCCCTTCACCGCCACGGTGGCGAAGACACCGGTCAGGATGGCGCCGACCGTGCCGCCGACGCCGTGCACGCCGAAAGCGTCCAGGGCGTCATCATAGCCGAGCGCGTTCTTGATCGTGGTGGTGGCGAAGAAGCAGACGATGCCCGCCGCCACGCCGATCACCAGCGCACCCATCGGATCGACGAAGCCGGAAGCCGGGGTGATGCCGACCAGGCCAGCGACCGCGCCGGAAACGATGCCCAGCACCGAGGGATGGCCACGGGTGCCCCATTCGCAGAACATCCAGGCCAGCGCCGCAGCGGCCGCGGCGATGTGCGTCACCGCCATCGCCATGCCGGCGTTGGGCGAAGCCGCGAGCGCCGAGCCGGCGTTGAAGCCGAACCAGCCCACCCACAGCAGGGAGCCGCCGATCACCGTGTAGACCAGGTTGTGCGGCACGAAGGGCACCTTGCGGTAGCCGTTGCGCTTGCCGATCATCAGCGCCGCGACCAGGCCGCTCACGCCGCTGCTGATGTGCACGACGGTGCCGCCGGCGAAGTCCAGCACGCCCCAGCCGAACATCAGGCCGTCGCCCGCCCACACCATGTGGCAGAGCGGCGCGTAGATCAGAATTGCCCAGGCGCCGATGAAGACCAGCAAGGCGCTGAACTTCATGCGGTCGGCGAAGGCGCCGGTGATCAGCGCCGGGGTGATGATGGCGAAGGTCATCTGGAACATCATGAAGACGCTCTCCGGGATGGTGCCGGAGATCGACCCCACGGTCAGACCCTTGAGGAAGAAGTTGGAGAGGCCGCCGACATAGGGCGAGCCGGGCGAGAAGGCCAGGCTATAGCCCACCACCATCCAGAGAATGCTGACCAGGCAGCAGGTGGCGAAGGACTGCATGATGATCGCCAAGACGTTCATCTTGCGCACCATGCCGCCATAGAACAGCGCCAGACCCGGCAAGGTCATCAGCAGCACCAACCCCGTGGCGGTGATCAGCCACGCGGTGTCGCCGGTATCGATGGTTGGATCCTGCGCAAACGCCGGTACTGCCGCCAGGGTTCCTGTCAGCGCGACGACGATTCCTGTCAATCCTCGGCGCAAACCCGAACGAAGCATTCCTGCCCCCTTTTCTTAAAAGTATGACAATCCCGATGCTGCACTGCATCAGGCGTGCCAAGTGAGGGGGCGGCGGAATGCCGGGGATTCAGAAGGCGATTCAAGCATTGTGAGGCGCGGCGGCAGCGGATCGCCGCTCAATCGCTAGGCAGGTGGATGACCTCCGCCCATTTCTTGGGCAGGAGCCGGGGCGGCTGACAGATCAGGCCGCCGGCTCTCCGCCATGCACCTTCGCAGCCAGCGAGGCGGAGAGGAACCGGTCGATATCGCCGTCCAGCACACCGCCGGTGTCGCTGGTCTCCACCTCTGTGCGCAGGTCCTTGACCATCTGGTAAGGCTGCAGGACGTAGGAGCGGATCTGGTGGCCCCAGCCGATATCGGTCTTGGTCGCCTCGACCGCGGCCGCGGCTTCCTCGCGCTTCCTCAGCTCGGCCTCGTACAAGCGGGCCTTCAGCATGTCCATCGCCATGGCGCGGTTGCGGTGCTGCGAGCGGTCGGCCTGGCACGAAACCACGATGCCGGTCGGCATGTGGGTGATGCGGATGGCGGAATCGGTCTTGTTGATGTGCTGGCCGCCGGCGCCCGAGGCGCGGAAGGTGTCGATCTTCAGATCCTTGTCCAGGATCTCGACCTCGATGTTGTCGTCGACCACCGGATAGACCCAGACCGAGGAAAAGCTGGTGTGGCGGCGGGCGTTGGAATCGTAGGGCGAGATGCGCACCAGGCGGTGCACCCCGGATTCCGATTTCAGCCAGCCATAGGCGTTCAGCCCCTTGATCTCGATGGTGGCGGATTTCAGCCCGGCCTCTTCGCCCGCGCTTTCTTCCAGCCACTCGACCTTGTAGCCGTGCTGTTCGGCCCAGCGCACATACATGCGCAGCAGCATCTGCGCCCAGTCCTGTGCCTCGGTGCCGCCGGCGCCGGCATGGACCTCGAGATAGCAGTCGTTCTGGTCGGCCTCGCCGGAGAGCAGCGATTCCAACTCGCGCTTGGAGGCCTCGACCTTCAGGGCGGTCAGCTGCGCCTGCGCCTCGTCGACGCTCTTGTTGTCGCCCTCCATCTCGCCCAGTTCGGCGAGGGTCAGGGCGTCATCGAGCTCGCGCTCCATGGCGCGGTAGGCACCGATGGCATTGGACAGATGCGTGCGTTCCCGCATCACCTTCTGGGCCTTCTCGGGCTTGTCCCAGAGGGTAGGGTCTTCGGCCAGCGCGTTCAGCTCATCCAGGCGGCGGAGGGCATTCTCCCAGTCAAAGATGCCTCCTCAGCAGGGCCAGGGAGGATCGGATCTCCCCCGCAACCGCTTCAATCTCGGCACGCATACGCTTGAACCTCCGGCAAACTCCCGCAACGGCGCGGGACCATGACCAATCGGGCCGCGGCCGTCAACCCACGGACCCGCCCGGCATTCGCGGCCGCCGGGAAATCGCTGGTACTAGTAGATACCGCCGTTGCTGTCGGTGCCCGGCGCGGCGGGCTGGGGCTGCGGTGGCGGCGCGGGCTGCAGCGGGGCGTCGCCCGGCGCAGGTGGCTGCGGGGCCGGCTGGCCGGCGGTCTGATCGGGCGCGACCAGCGTGCCGGAATTCGGCCCGGTCTGCTGGATCGTCGGTTCGAGCGCGCCAGGATCGATGGTGACGGAACCATCCGGCGATGTGGTGGTGCCCGGCAGCGCGCCCGGCGCGGCGCCCACCTGGCCCGTCTCGGCCGGGGCGGCGCCCGCAGGCGGCACGGGCTGCGACGCCGAACCGGAAACGACCCCGCCGGTCGGGTCGGTGCCGTAGGCGCCGGTGGAATCGATGATCATGGTGCCGCCCTGGTAGCCCTCGCCCGAGGTGCCGAGCGGGATGATCGAGCCGTAGCCGGCATCCTGGCCGTAATTGGTGACGCCCTGGATCAGCGCCTGGGCGCCGGTCGGCTCGGTGCCCGGCTTGAACGCTTCCAGGACGATTTTTTCGCTGCCAGGGCCAGCACGCTCGCCGGTCATGTAGTCGACCCGCACCAGGCGGATGCCGGGGGGCACGCGGAACGGCGTCGCCGGCTTGTCCTTCAGGGCCTCGATCATGAAGTCGCGGAAGATCGGTGCCGAGAGCCCGCCGCCGGTCGCCTTCGGACCCAGCGAGCGCGGCTGGTCGAAGCCGAGATAGACGCCGGCCACCAGATCGGGCGAAAAGCCCATGAACCACACGTCGCGGCCTTCATTGGTGGTGCCGGTCTTGCCGGCCAGCGGCTTGCCGACCGCCTTCACCGCCGTGCCGGTGCCGCGCTGCACGACGCCTTCCAGCATCGACACCATCTGATAGGCGGTGGCCGGGTCGATCACCTGCTCGCGGGCATCGGGAATCTCGGGCATGCCGCCGCCGGTGTAGTCCGTCGCCTGGCAGCCGTCGCAGGGCCGCTGGTCGTGCCGGTAGATGGTCCAGCCCTGGTTGTCCTGGATGCGGTCGATCACCGTCGGCTCGACCTTCTTGCCGCCGTTGACGATCTCGGCATAGGCGCCGGCCAGGCGCAGCACCGTGGTCTCGCCGGCGCCGAGCGACATGGCCAGCGTCTGCTGCATGTTGTCGATGACGCCGAGGCGGCCCGCCATCTCCGCCACCTTGGCCATGCCGATGGTCTGCGCCATGCGGATGGTCATCAGGTTGCGCGAATTCTCCAGGCCGCGGCGCATGGTGGCGGCGCCGAGGAAATCCTGCGCGTAGTTCTCCGGCCGCCAGAGCGGCAGGCCCGGGCCCTGGTCGATGACGATGGGCGCGTCGAGGATCATGGTCGACGGCGTGAAGCCGGATTCCAGCGCCGCGAGATAGACGATCGGCTTGAAGGAAGAGCCCGGCTGGCGCTTCGCCTGGGTCGCGCGGTTGAATTCCGATTGCTGATAGGACCAGCCGCCGGTCATTGCCAGCACGCGGCCGGTATGCGGGTCCATCGCCACCATGGCGCCGCTGATCTCGGGCACCTGGCGCAAGGCGAAGGCGCCTTCGACCCGCTTGCCATCCTCGACCAAAGGCTCGGTCGCGAGCAGGTCGCCGACCTGGATGATGTCGCCGACCGCCTTCACCGCCGGGCCGATGCGGCCCTCCGGCGTGCGCTTGTGCGCCCAGCCGAGCGCGGCCAGGGGAATCTTGCCTTCGCTGCCGTCCTTGAAGCCGATGGTGGCGGCGCCAGGCTCGACGTTCAGCACGATGGCCGGCTGCCAGTCGTAGAGCCACGGCATCGGCGGCAGATCCGCCAGCGTCTTCTGCCAGGTCTCGACGCTGTCGAAATGCTTCAACGGCCCGCGATAGCCCTGGGTCTTGTCATAGGCAACGAGATGCTGGCGCAGCACGCGGTCGGCGATCTCCTGCAGCCGCGGGTCGACGGTCGCGCGTACCGCGAGGCCGCGCTTGTAGAGGCCGTCCTCGCCGAAGCGCTGCACGATCTCGCGGCGCACCTCCTCGGCGAAGTAGTCCGCAGTGAAATGCTCGGTGTCGGAGCGCGTACGCTGCTCCAGCGGCTCGGTCAGCGCCACCTTCGCCTCGTCGGCGGTGATGTGGCCGTCTTCCAGCATGCGCTGGATCACCCAGTTGCGACGATCGAGGGCGGCTTCGTGATTGCGCTTGATGTTGTAGTTGTTCGGCGCCTTGGGCAGCGACGCGAGATAGGCCGCCTCGCCGATGGTGAGCTCGTCCAGCGACTTGTTGAAGTAGTTGAGCGCCGCGGTGGCGACGCCGTAATTGCCCGAGCCGAGATAGATCTGGTTCAGGTAGAGCTCGAGGATGCGGTCCTTGGAGAACGCCTTCTCGATGCGCAGCGCCAGGATCATCTCGCGGATCTTGCGCTTGTACGAGACCTCGCTCGACAGCAGGAAGTTCTTGGTCACCTGCTGGGTGATGGTGGAGGCGCCGACCGGGCGGCGGTCGCTGCCGTAGTTGCGCAGGTTGAGGATGAGGGCGTTGAACACGCCCGGCAGGTCGACGCCGGGATGGGTGTAGAAGGTCTTGTCCTCGGCCGCCAGGAAGGCGTTGATCACCCGCTTGGGCATGGCGGTGATCGGCACGAAGACCCGGTTCTCCACCGCGTATTCGGCGAGCAGCCGGCCGTCGCCGGCATAGACGCGCGAGACCACCGGCGGGTCGTAGCTGGCCAGCTGGTAGTAGTCCGGCAGATCCTCGGAGAAGTGCTCCCAGACCAGCCACAGGGCGATGGCGCCGACCGCTCCGAAGAACAGCAGGGTACCAAGCAGGAAAGAGAGGATTCGCGTCAGTCGCATGATCCGGCCGGCCTCGGCCACCTTTGCAATTTCACCACCGCCAGGACGGCCCCGGCTGGACGCCACCCGTTGGACGCGCCCAACCGCCCGGGACCGTCTTATCCAACAGTACCGCCCTCTTCAACTGGTGAGCCAAGATCAAGGTGGAATTATGACAAACAAGCCGTGATCCAGCCGGGGGTTCCCCCGGCTGCCGGACGGTCGTCGGGACCGGCCTCAGGACCGGCGCACCATTTCCTGCCAGCTGAAATAGTTCTCGATGGCGCCGCGGATCGCCTTGGCCAGGCGCTTCTGGTGCGTGACGCTGGCCAGCAGGGCCTCGTCCTTGCTGCTCGAGATGTAGCCCATTTCGATCAGGACCGAAGGCACATCGGGCGCCTTCAGCACGGCGAAGCCGGCATACCGGTGGGTATTGCCCAGCAGCATGGTTTCGCGCTTCAGCTCGTTGACCAGCAGCCCGGCGAAACGGGTCGACATGTTCTTGGTGTCGCGCTGGGCCAGGTCGATCAGGATATCGGTGACGACGTTGCTCTGCTTGCTGAGATCGACGCCGGCAATGATGTCGGACTTGTTTTCCTTGGCCGCCAGGGCCTCGGCTTCGGCGTCGGAGGCCTTTTCCGAGAGGGTGTAGACCGAGGCGCCGCGGGTCAGCGGGTCGTTGTGGCTGTCGGCATGCAGCGAGATGAACAGGTCGGCGCCCTTTTCGCGGGCGAGGCCGAAGCGCTCGCGCAGCGGGATATAGACGTCCTTGGAACGGGTCAGCGCCACGCGGAACTTGCCGGTCGCCTCCAGCTCCTTCTTCAGCGCCTTGGCGACCGCCAGGGTCAATTCCTTCTCGGTCGCGTTCTCGCCGACCGCCCCGGGGTCGATGCCGCCATGGCCGGGGTCGATGACGATCAGCGGCTTGCCGCGCTTGGCCTCCTGTTCGGGCTGCTTGGCGGCGCTGGCGGTCAGGCCGGGGGCGCTGGCGGCGCCGCCGGCGGCGGTGGTGATGTCGGGATCGCGCGGGGCCAGGCGCGGCTGCAGCTTCGGCGCCGCGCTGGAACTCAGGCTCTGGCTGGCGTTGAGGGTCTGGTTCGGCTTCAGCGGCTTGCTGCCGGCCTGCGGCGTCGCCGCCGCGACCGCCACGGGCGCCGCCGCCAGGGTCTCTGGCGCGGCAGCCCCAGGCGCCAGCGGGTCGGCCTTGGAGGCGAAAATGGCGGTCTTCAACTGGGCGCGAAACTGGCCGTCCGCCACCGGCCGCAGATCGACCAGCAGGCGCGGCGGCTCATTGCCCTCCGCCGGCAGCAGGGTCGCCTGCGCCACCTCGGACGGCTCGATCAAATCCAGGACGACGCGGGAGGTGCCGGCCTTGAACAGGCCATAGCGCATGGCGGCCACGAGGCCGCGGCCCTGCAGCTTGGTGCCGCCGGCGATCTTCCAATCAACCTCGTCGAGGTCGATCACCACCCGGTAGGGATCGGCCAGGGTAAAGACGCGGAAATCCCGCTGTTCCGTGAGGTTCAGCACCACCCTTGTGAGGTTCGGCTCAACCCCAAGGCGCGCATCCGTCACCGCCGGCTTGGCGAACGCCGACGCCGCCACCGCCAGGATTGCGACCAGGGTCACAACCAGGAGCGTGATAAGGCGTGGAATCCGGCCGATTGCGTGCATTTAGCGGAGACTCCGGTGAATCGAATCGAATATAAACCGGTAACACACTGCGAATCAACATTTTTTCTGATCGACTCGGCGAGCCTGAAACAGCCCGGCGCCGGCGCGCTCTTTGACATTGTCACGCCCGCGCCTCGCCCCTATGCTGCGAGGGTCCCGGCCGAGATTCGCCTGGCTGTCATTAAGCCCTTCTAAGGCTTAATAATTAGACAACCTCAGGCGGGCACGGCTCCGGGAAGTTTAGTCCGCGCCAGGCCTTTCGGCCTTGTCGCCCCGCAAGCTGCGGAGCGGATCAAGCCAAGGCGGCGCGGATGCCGGAGCGACCCTGCCGACGCACTTTCATCGAGAGATAAAGGCCGAGGCAAGGTGGCTCGTTAGCCACAGGTAGTCATGTTGCACGCCTGGAATTCAATCACCCGTTTCGCGCCGCCGCCTGCGACAGACGCAGCCGACGATTGGCGCGTGGAGGAGTCTGTATACGATGGCCAAGGTCATGTTGATCGACGCCACCCACCCGGAGGAAACCCGGGTTGCGGTCGCGGATGGAAGGAAGCTGGAAGAATTTGACGTCGAGATCGCCAGCCGACGCCCACTCAAAGGAAATATCTATCTCGCCAAGGTAACCCGCGTCGAACCGTCGCTGCAGGCGGCGTTCGTCGAATATGGCGGCAATCGCCATGGCTTCCTGGCGTTCAGCGAAATCCACCCGGACTACTACCGGATCCCGGTCGCCGACCGCGAAGCGCTGATGCGCGACGTGGCCGACGAGGAAGACGCGCTGGAGGCAGAAGAGGCCGAGGAACAGCCCCGGCGTGACCGCGGC
Organism: Dongiaceae bacterium; assembly: GCA_044226685.1. Classification (GTDB taxonomy): domain Bacteria; phylum Pseudomonadota; class Alphaproteobacteria; order Dongiales; family Dongiaceae; genus Dongia_A. The sequence continues at coordinate 1,029 of JBGAGP010000037.1, read as the reverse complement.
CAGGACCGCGGCGGCCGCAACCGGCGCGACCGCGGCCGCAACCGGCGCAACAACCGCCATGGCGAACGTGGCCGCGGTGACAATCCCGACGCCCAGGCGGAAGCATTGTCTGCCGAGATTTCCGTTGGCGATGACCATGACATTCCCGGCGATGGCTTCCCGGGCGACGAGACCCGTGGCAACTGGTCCGACGACAACGCGCCGCACGGCCACGCCCATGACGACCATGGCGGTGACGAACAGCCTGAATACGACCAGCCCGAATACGATGAGCCGGACCGCGGCCCGGGCGCCGACATCACGCCGGCCGAAGAGGCCGGCGCGGCGGCCGCAAGCGAGGCGTGGGACGACGAACCCGGCCATCACGAGACCGATGACGGCGACCGCTCCTATCGCGACGTGACCGAGCACGAGCCGATGGCGCTGGAAACGCCGCGCTTCGAGCTGCGCGGCGAAACGCAGCAGGATATCCTTCCGGCCCAGTCGGAGAGCCCGTCCCAGATCGCCGCGCGCGACGCCGGGAGCTTCGATGAGGCGCCGGCCGTGATGGTGACCGAAGGCGGCAATGGCGGCATCGACGCCGAGTTGCCGGCGCCGGGCCACGGCGAGCTGGTCGAGGTGCAGACCAGCCAGGAAGTGGTCGACGTGGTCGGCGGCGAAGAACCCGCCCAGCAGGACGACCCGGAGCTCGACGAGGAACAGGCGCGCCGCCGCCGCGCGCGCAACCTGCGCCGCTACAAGATCCAGGAAGTCATCAAGCGCCGGCAGATCCTGCTGGTCCAGGTGACCAAGGAAGAGCGTGGCAACAAGGGCGCCGCCCTTACCACCTATCTGTCGCTGGCCGGCCGCTATTGCGTGCTGATGCCGAACACCGATCGCGGCGGCGGCATCTCGCGCCGCATCACCAGCCAGAACGACCGCAAGCGCCTGAAAAGCATCATCGACGATCTGGACGCGCCGGAAGGCATGGCGGTGATCGTGCGCACCGCCGGCATGGAGCGCAGCCGGCCCGAGATCAAGCGCGACTTC